>JAAZFP010000340.1 GCA_012511645.1 Microbacteriaceae bacterium | reverse complement strand
GCTGCACACCTGCTGATCGTCACAGAAGAGGGGAGAGAAGCGGGGGCGGTGGAGCCCGGTGAATACGCGCCTGCATCTATCGCCGGGACCGCGCGACTAGCAAGCTGTTGCCATGAGCACGAACAATACCGCGAGCCACACTGCGACCCCGAAACCTCTGCTGCACCAGGTGCGGCGGTGGATCGTCGGCGTCATCATCGTGTCGTTCGGCATCGCAGCCCTCGGCGGCATCATCGTGCTCATCAGTGGTTCATTCAACGACACTGCGGGCAGGGTGCTTGGCACCACCGCGCTCGTCGGGCTCTTCAGCGTGGCGGCACTGTGTGGCGTGGCCCTGCTCGGCAAACGGGCCCAGTGGTTCGGCTGGGTGACCGTCGGCATCGCACTGATCACCCTCGGAAGGCTGCTCTGGCTGATCTGGGCCGAGCCGGCCTGGTCTGATTTCTCATTTGAAACCACGCTCAACCTCTGCATCATCACTGCGGCGTGCTCGGTCGCATCACTGCTGCTGTTGCTCTCGGATCACCGCCGCAAACTGGTACGCGGCATTCTCATCGCCACGCTCGTCTGCATTGGCGTCGGTACGATGCTCACCGTGATCTCGATCTGGGGGGTCGTCGATACCGACTATGAGACCTACTGGCGGGTCACCGGCGTGGTGTGGATTCTCGGGGCACTCGGGGTCGTCGTGCTGCCCGTGATGTCCCTACTGCTGCGCAAGCAGGAACCAATAGGCGCCTCGGCAGAGGCCGCGCAAGTGCCTGTCTTGAGCCAGACGGACCCCGGCTCGGCAAACCCCGGCGCAGCGAACCTCGTGCCGGCGCAATCGCTCTCGCCGGAGTCTCTTGGCCGTATCGAGGCCGCGGCTCGAGCCTCTCAGCTCACCCCGGATGAGTTCGTGCAGCAGTGGCTGCCGAAGTAGCGACCATGCCCCGAACGAATCTCACACACGGGGGGAGTGGCCTGAGCGTACACTGGCCGCATGACTGGGCATCGCATCTATCGGCTCGCGTGGAAAGATCTCTACCCGAACTATGTGCATAAGGTTGAGCGCAAGGGGCGCACGACCGATGAGCTCGACGAAGTGATCCGCTGGCACACCGGCTACTCGCAGGCCGAATTGGAGACACTGAAGAGCGACGAGAGCGTGGTCAATCTCGAGCAGTTCTTCGCCGAAGCACCGACGCTCAACGCCAACCGCAGCCTCGTGACCGGCGTCATCTGCGGCGTGCGCATCGAAGAGATTGAAGATCCGCTGATGCGCGAGATTCGCATTCTCGACAAGCTCGTCGACGAACTTGCGAAGGGTCGCGCAATGGAGAAGATTCTGCGCGGCTAGTGCTCGAGCTGATCCTCGTGCGCGATTTGCGCGCGCAGCTCGGCCTCGAGGGCGAGCAGCAGGTCATTGCAGCGAGTGGTTTCACCCCGCAGCATTTCGAGGGTGACGCCGTCGTGTTCCACCTCAACCGAAAGGTCGCGCACCCGGTCAAGCTGTAACGCGAGGTCTGAGATGTGCCGCAGAATCTGCTCGTTGCTGCCGCTCGACGCCAAGAACTCGGCCCAACGACTCAGCGGGTCTGAGAGCAGGCGGCGCTCCTTCATGATCTGATGGCGCAGGTGGTGCAGCTGCTCGTGCAGCGGCTCAGGCGAGCCCTCGGTGTCGATCAACGGCAGCGACCGCGCCACGATGTGCCCGCGGGTGATTTCGCTGTGCTTCTCATCGGCGAGCGCGTGTAAGAACTCGGTGAGTGCGAAACGGTTCACGGG
>JAAZFP010000339.1 GCA_012511645.1 Microbacteriaceae bacterium | reverse complement strand
CGATTGCGCTGTGCAACCCGTTCGGCATCATCGCGTTTGCGCTGATTATCGCGTCGGCAGCGTTCGCCGCAGCCGCCGGGCGTGACCGAAAGCCGACCGAAGATGACCTGCTCGACGCAGCCGAGGCTGCGGCTCAGGGATCGGGCGGGGATGGCACCGTGCAGATGGTTGATCACCCGCTGAGGTAGGACGAACATCGTCCATTCCTCACACAATCAGCGAGTAGATGTTCGTTGCTGCTATTCGAGCAGCATCTACTGGCCGATTGTGGATCTTGAGCGAGGATACGAGCGGTCGGGCGAGCGCTCAGGCGCGAGTGAACACCGCGAGCGCCTCGAGGTGGTGCGTGTGTGGGAACAGGTCGAAGGCGCGCAGCGACCGCATCTCGAAGCCCGCCTCGCGCAGCGTCTTCGTGTCGCGAGCGAGCGCGACCGGGTCGCAGGCAACATAGACGAGGTTCGCGGGTGCGAGCTCGGCGAGCTGCGCGCACACCTCACCACCGGCGCCTGAGCGCGGCGGATCGAGCACGACGGTGCCGCGCCGCAGGCGCTCGCGCACTGGAGCAGGTGCGTTGAGCAATTCTGAGAGATGGCGGTCAACTCGCGCGGTAAGCGCGAGGGCGCCGACGAGTCCGGCGAGGTTTTCAGCCGCGTCATCGGTGGCACCTGGATCTGCCTCGACCGAGGTCACCTTGAGGGCGGGGCCTGCGGCCTCAGCCATTGCTGCGGCGAGCAGGCCGGCCCCGCCATAGAGGTCGAGATTCGCCGCCACCGGGTCAAATCTGCCGTCATCGATCAGCCCCAGCACCGCATCTCGCACGGCCTCGAACAGTACGACTGGCGCCTCGCGATGCACCTGCCAGAAGCCGCCAGCGCGCACGAGAAACTCGCGACCGTCAACTGATTCACGCACCAGGTCTGCCTCACCGGCTCGCTGCTGCTCGCCGGGCAGGGTGATGAGCATGCGAGGGTCATCAGCGCTCGGCGCGAGCACGTCGACTGACTCGACATCGAGCATGACGTCGTCGAGGGGTGCAATGAACCCGACCGCTTCGACGGCAAGGGGCAGTGACTCGACAGGGATCACCCTGCGGCTGCGTGCCGCGTACGGCCCCACCTGTCCGGTCTCTGGGTCAACGTGTAACCGCACCCGCGTGCGCCATCCCAGCCCATGTGCTTCGTCATCGCCGGGCGCAGCTTCGACGGTGACCCCTTCGTTGGCGGTAATGCGCGCGAGATCCTCGTCGCTCAGGCCGCCAAACCTGCGCAGCGCGTCGGCGAGCACTTCGGCTTTGAGGGTTCGCTGGCGATGCAGTGCGATGTGCCCAAACTCTGCGCCGCCGGCACGGTCTTCGGGGTCGCGGTCGATCGCGGCCTCCGGCCAGATGTGGGGGCGACGATCGTCAGATGCCTGCAGCACCTCGACGGTGACTGCCCGCGCGAATGACTTCTTCTTCGCTTCGGTCACGAGTGCGCGCACCCGCTCGCCCGGAATGGTGTCGGACACGAACACCACGCGCCCGTCGTGCCGGGCGACGCAGATGCCGCCGTGGGCGATGCCGGTGATGTCGAGTTCGACGAGATCGCCGGGGGCAAGGGGAGTGGTGGTTTCAGCCATGGCCCCTATTCTCTCATCGGGCGGCTGTGGGAAGCTTGCTGCATGCGTCTCTACCTTGCCTCGACCTCTGCTGCCAGGCTCGCGGTGCTTCGCGCCGCCGGCATCGAACCGATCTGTTTCTCGCCCGAGGTTGACGAAGCAGCTGAGGTGGCGGCTCTGGAACGTGAGGTGGGCAGATCGCTCACAGCGATTGAGTTAACCGAGTATCTGGGCCGGCTGAAGGCCGAGGATGTGGTGCGCCGGTTTGGCGCCGAGGGCACGGGCGAGATCGATGGGCTCGTGCTTGGCGGAGACAGCGCGTTTCTGCTTGATGGCGAGATCCTCGGCAAACCGCACTACCCCGATGTGGCCCTCGCTCGGGCCAAGCAGCATCGCGGTCGCACAGGAGTGCTGCACTCGGGGCACTGGTTGATTGACCACACGGGCGGTGAGGTGCGCGGAGCCGCGGGCGCCGTTGACACCGCGACGGTCTCGCTTGCGGCTGATGTTTCGGACGCCGAGCTCGAGGCCTATGTTGCGACGGGTGAGCCGCTGGAACTCGCCGGTGGGTTTGCGATTGACGGCCTCGCGGGTTCGTTCATTGAGCGCATCGAGGGGGCGCCGAGCTGTGTCATCGGCTTATCGCTGCCGGCGTTTCGCGGGCTTGTGCGCGAGCTGGGGCATGAGATGCCGGCGCTCTGGAATCGTCAGTAGCCTGCACTCTGAGGAGCACCTAACGGCCGCGCTTACAACCGAGGATGAACCGCGCGGTACCTGTTGAACTGAGTAACGATTACCGTTGCTGGGGTGCCGCAGGCAAGCCTGCCAGCTGTGTCATTGCCGAGATCGTTTGATCGTCACGATAGGTTCTTTTCGGGAGTGACGGCAGCGATGTACGTCTTCGGAAGGAATGAGGTGTGATGTTCGCTTCAATCTTTTCCTTCAACTTTCGCGGTCGTTCGAAGCGGTTGGAGTATTTCGTTGGGTGCCTCGTTCTCGGACTTATCCTGGGGGTTCTTCTCGTGACCTTGTCCGCTCTTGTGGATACGGACTACATGTGGATCCCAGGAGTGGTCACGGTCATTCCGGTGACGATGTATCTGGCGCTCGCGGACCGAAGGGGACGAGATTGCGACTATAGCTGGAAGTGGGTGTTCGCCCTCTTCGTGCCAATTTTTGGATTCTTGTACTGGCTGGTGCTGATGTTTTCGAAAAGCGTTCACAAAAGACATCTCCCGTGGGAGTAGGGAACGCGCCGACGGTAACGCACAGAGGCCCTCACCATAAAATAGTGAGAGCCCCTGTGTATCTGGCGCGCCCCGAGGGATTCGAACCCCCGACCTTCTGATCCGTAGTCAGATGCTCTATCCAGCTGAGCTAGGGGCGCATGTTGATTTCTCAACCTCACAGACTTTACCTGATTCTTGGGAGAATTGGAAATTCGGGTACCCTTGCATGGTGTCAAGCGACGTTCTCACCCCTGCCCTTGCCCGCGCCGAAGGCCTGATTCGAGAGATTCCTGACTACCCAAACCCGGGCATTTTGTTTCGCGACATCACCCCCCTGCTTGCCGACGGTGAGGCGCTGCGGGCAACGATTGATGCGCTG
>JAAZFP010000338.1 GCA_012511645.1 Microbacteriaceae bacterium | reverse complement strand
TGTCGCGGGGGGTTGAGCAGGCTGAGCAGGCGACGATCGACATTGTGACGAGCGACCGTGGGCGATTGCTCGACAGTGCGCTCTCGAACATTGTCACCACCACCGCGACCGCGGTGCTCAACGCGCAACTTGGATCACAATTCGTGGGCGGCGTGTTCGTCGGCATGACTGAGATTGGTGCGGGCCTTGGCGAGGCTGCCGACGGTGCACGCCAGCTCGCCGGTGGCAGCACGCAGTTGGCCGACGGTGCTGCGCAGCTTGCCGACGGCAGCACGCAGCTTGCCGACGGCATCGCTGAGCTCGCTTCGGGAACGGCGCAGCTCTCGGGAGGAGTGAACCAACTCGCGGGCGGCACCGCCGATCTGGCGAACGGGCTCACCGGTTTTGCTGCCGGAACGCAGGAGCTCGCCCAGGGCGCTCGCGACTCTGCGAACGGTCAGCTCGCGCTCGCAGGCGGGGTCGAGGAATACGTGGGTGGAATTAACTCGCTCGTCGACACGATATTGCCGATCGGGTCAACACTGCAGCAGGAACTGACGAATCTCATCGAGGCTATTGAGAGCGAAGAGATTCCGTTCCCCTCGGAAGAGATGAAGCAGCAAGCACTCGACGCGCTCGCCGAGGTGCAGACGCAGCTGAACACCGCGACGGGACAGATGGAAGAGCTGCGCGACGGTGGCACCATGCTCTCTGATGGGCTGTGGGCTTCAGCAAACGGCTCGGTGCAGCTCGCCGCCGGTCTGAGCGACCTTGCCGGTGGCGCTGGCGAACTCGCCGGTGGCGCATCGCAGTTGTCCGCTGGTATGGGTGCGCTGGCCGCCCAGGTGCCGGGGCTTGCCTCGGGCACCGCCCAGCTCGCCGATGGTGCGCGCCAAACGGCCGCCGGCACAACCGAGCTGGCGAGCGGCGCCCGTCAGGCCGCCGATGGCACCGCTGAACTCGCTGACGGCCTCGACCAAGCCGTCGCCGGGATCCCCAGCTACACCGACGAAGAAATCGAGCGCGCTTCTGAGGTTGTGATGGAGCCGGTTGTCGCCGAAGGTGCGAGCGACGAACTCTTTAACGCCTCGGGTGTGCCACTGTTTGCTGGCATCGCGCTGTGGGCTGGCGCCTTCGCCTCATTCTTAGCACTCGCGCCGCTGTGGCGGCGCACCCGCGAAGCCGCGCGCGGCCTCGGCTACGTCACCCTGCGCAGCGCGTTGCCGGCCATCGGCATCGGCGCCGCACAGGGGGCGATCGCTGGCCTCGTGCTGCCGCTGCTGCTCGGCTATGACGCGCAGCAGACGTTGTCGTTCTTGGGGCTCTCAGTGCTTGCGGGCATCGCGTTCTCGCTCGTGAACCAGGGGCTCTCGGCTCTGCTCGGCGGGGTCGGCCGCTTCCTCTCATTTGCCCTGCTCGTTATTGCCTTTGCGATCGGAGTGATCTCGACCGCGCCGCCGCTGTTGCAGGCGATCGGTGATGCGAGCCCGATCGGCGCCTTGTTTGGCGGGTTCCAGGCGATCGCGATGGGCACCGCCGGTGCCGGCGCGGCAGCGGGTGCGCTGATTGTCTGGGCGCTCGGCGGGCTTGCGCTGACGGCATTCGCGGTGGTTCGAGCCCGACGGGTTGCGCCGCACGCGGCGTAGTGCTCACGCCGAAGGGCGGTATTGGTCGCGGGATTCCTCTGCGAGGAGGCGTCGGTCGCCGGGTGACACTGCGAGCCCAGTTATGCCGTTGGGTGCCCCGCGCGGACGCGGCTGCCGACCGGCAAGCGCATTGCCCCTGCGAGCCGCAGCACGCCGGTCTCGTCACGGGGCACCCAGAGGAGCTGTGTGT
>JAAZFP010000337.1 GCA_012511645.1 Microbacteriaceae bacterium | reverse complement strand
ACGAATGCCAGCCTAGCGCGGTGCACATGCCTTTCGTCGTAGACTTCACCCAAAGAAATCGAGAAATCGATGGCGAAACCCTCCGAAGCTATCCGTCGGTAGACTCGCCCCATGAACGCTCTGCTCCCACTCACAGAGGCTGCTTTGCCGGCCGTGCACTGGATGGCTGACTCGCCGTCGACGAACGCCGCTCTGCGACAGCTCTCCGCCACGGAGCCTCTGCCACACGGCACCGTGGTCGCCACCGCGAATCAAACCGCGGGCCGGGGGCGCCAAGAGCGACCATGGACCACGCCGCCCGGGCTCGCGCTCGCCGCGTCGATCCTGGTGCGCCCCGAACCGCACAGCGACCGTCGCGACGAGCTCGGTCTCAGCTGGCTGCCGTTGCTCGCAGGCTCCGCAGTTGCGGCGGCGCTGCAGCCGCTGTTTCGCAGCGCGCACGCGGATGTCGAAGGGCCATCGCTTCGGGTCGGCGTGAAATGGCCCAACGATGTGCATGTGCGCGACGAGGACGATGCGATGGCGGGGAGACCTGGCGCGAAGCTGTGCGGCATTCTGTGTGAGGTGCTGCCGTCGGGTGAGGTCGTCGTTGGGTTCGGCGTGAACCTGCTGCAAGAGGAGTGGGAACTACCGACCGACCGCGCGGGGTCGGTACGTTCGGCTGGGGGTGACCTCGGCGGTGTCGACGAGGGTGAGGCTCTTGACAGCGAGGCCGGCATGGCGCTCGTAGATCGGGTACTGGCCGGTGCAGGGAGTGAACTCATGCGCCTCACCCTGCTCGCCAGCGAGCGGCCAGAGGCTGCGCGTGGCCGGGTGCTTCGAGACTCGCTCACCATCGGCGCCGAAGTGCGGGTGCACCTGCCAGGCGGCGAGGTGGTCGATGGGCGAGCGGTCGGGCTCGAACACGACGGGTCTCTCATCGTTGATCGACCGACCAGCGGTCAGCTCATCGTCAGTGCCGCTGACATTGAACACTTGCGATAGCCGCACCGATCCAGCTGTCCGTGTCATAAAGAGACACCGAGGGGCGGCGGCTCCTCACGGTCCGCCGCCCCTCGATGCTGGTGATCTCTGCTCTGGAGACCTAGTGTCGCGGGTCTCCCTCGAGCGGATAGGCGTCAGCGATCGCGTCAATGGTCTCGGTCGACGGATCCTGCTCGCTGAAGTCGAGCTTCGGCACGGGCTTCCTGAAGCCCTTCGTGACGATTCCGATAATCACGATGCCCACCGCAACCCAGATCGCACCAACGAGCCAGGTGGTTGCTTCAAGAGAAGTCCACAACCAGATGGTGAGCGCGAAGCCAATGGCCGGTGCGATGAGGTAGCGAATCACGCTGCGCGCGGTGAGCGGATCCCTGCGGCCACCCTTCGGGAACACATAGGTGCGAATCACCGACAGATTGACCATTGCGAAGGCCGCGAGCGCGCCGAAGCTGATCATGAACGCGACCACATCGAGGCTGAGGAACAGCGCGGACAGCGCGAACACCGACACGGTCACTGCGGCAACGGTTGGCGTGCCGAAGCGGCGACCGAGGCGCGAGAGTGACTTCGGCAGCATGCCGTCGCGGCCCATCGCGTAGAGGATGCGGGTCACCGACACTTGGCCGGTCATGCCCGACCCGAACGCGCCAACCACATAGACGGCAACGAAGAACGCAGTGAAGGCCTCGCCGCCAATGTTGTCCATCACCGTCACACCAGCAGCATCTATCTCGCCCGCAGACAGGGTTGACCAGTCGGGCTGGAAGGCGAGCCCGCCTGCCCACGACACGAGAATGAAGAAGAACCCGCCGACGAGGGTCGCCAGCACAATCGCGCGAGGAATATCACGGCGAGGGTTCTTTGCCTCCTCCGACAGAGTCGACACCGCGTCAAAGCCCAAGAACGAAAGTGCAAGGATCGCAGCCCCTGACGCAATCGCGCCGATGCCGCCCTCACCGAAGGTGAATGGCTCGATGAGGCTGACCGAGGTATCGCCTCCGATGGCATGCTTGAACGCGAGCACCATGAAGATCACCACGAGGATCACCGACAGGCCGATGATCGCCATGTTGATTTTGTTGACGAGCGTGATGCCGAGCAGATTAAAGACCAGCACCAGCACCAGGGCGACCAGAGTGAATACCCAGGTCGGAATCGCCGGGAACTGCGTATTCAAATAGATGCCGATCAGCATGAAGTTGATCATCGGGATGAAGAGGTAATCGAGCAGCATCACCCAGCCCGTGATGAACCCGAGGCCACCGCCGAATGACTGCTGCGTATAGGTGTAGGCAGAGCCCGCAACCGGGTAGCGGCGAACCATCGCGGCGTAGCTTCCGGCAGTGAAAAGCATGGCGACCACGGCGACCACATAGGCGGCAGGCAGGTGCCCGTCGGTGACCTGGTTCACGATGCCGTAGGTAGTGAAGACCGTGATCACGGTCATGTATGTCACCCCGAAGAGGGTGAGACCAAGGAGGCCAAGCGCTCGTCTGAGCCTGGGCTGGTCTGGTTGCGTTGCGGTCACGATTCTCCTTTGAACGGTGTACTTGAGGAATGGATAGGTGTGTGGGTGGATGAATGGATGGTCAGAATGTGCGCTCGCCGCTGAGCCAGGTGGCCCGCACCGTGAGCTCGGGGATCTGCGTTGCTGGCACTTCGATTGGGTTGCCTGAGAGCCAGACGGCGTCAGCGACCTGGCCAATCTGCAGCGTGCCACGGTCTGGTGTAAGGGCCTGCGCGGCAATGCCCTGGGTGTAGGCAGCAAACGCGGCGGCGGAAACGATCCGCTCGTCAGGCAGCAAGGGTTCGGCACCGGGCTCGAGATGGCGGT
>JAAZFP010000408.1 GCA_012511645.1 Microbacteriaceae bacterium | reverse complement strand
TGATGGGGAGCGCCTGGGCGACGGCGGTGCTGGCGCACAGCAGTTCGGAGTCGAGGATCTCGGAGCAGACGTCGAGGCCGTGCGCCCGCAGCCGCGGCATGAGCCCCTGCATGCGGGGGAGCTCGACGGCGGTCGGGGTGCTGCGGATGAAGGTGCCGCCGGTGCGGCCGCGGCGACGTTCGATGAGTCCCTCCATCTGGAGGATGTCCAGGGCGTGGCGCACCGTCATGCGGGCGACGCCGAACTCGTCGACGAGCTCGCGCTCGGTGGGGAGTTTGTCGCCGCCACTCAGCTCGCGGCGTTCGATACGACCGCGGAGATCATCGGCGATTGCCAGGTACGCCGGGGAGAGCACCCAGATCACGGACGTCGCGGTGCGCCCCCGCATCGAGGTCGGCGACCGATAGCGATCTCCAGGGTCGTGAGCGCGGCCCGGTCGGTCTCCTGGAGCATGAGCGGATCGGTGCCGGGCATGGTGGAGATGGTCGTGTCGGCCATCTGGCCCCACGTCGGGATGCCGATGAGCGACACCCGCGGGTCGACACCCCCGTCAACGCCCACCAGCAGCCGGGTCGTCGGGTCGATCTCCGGGGAGCCACTGGCGAAGCGCTGCCCGTACCAGGTACTCAACTCGTAGGGGAGGGCGCGTCCGGCGTCAAGGAGGGAGCGTGCCAGGGGGTCGGCGGGGAGGCGGATGTCGGGGCTGTGCATCCAGGCGTCGACGAGCACGGGGGAGCGGACCTCCACCTTGTTCGTCGTGGGGGAGGTGGCGACGAACTCGTCGCCGGCGACACGCACCTTCGGATGGGCGCCGAGGAAGGTGACCAGGCCGGCGTCCACGAGCGCGAGAAGTTGCCGGGAGCGGAACAGTGGCGGGCCGGAGCCGACCATCTGCCCCAGCGCGGACATGGCGGCGAAGAGGTTGCGGCGCGATTCGAAGGTGTAGCGGTCCTCCGCGCCGAGCACGGCCGTCGGCTTGCGGGAGGAGTTGATCGACCACAGGGCGGCCTTGATGGGGCTCTCGGTGCCCAGCGCGGCGTCGGCGATGTCGTCGGCCATGCGCCCTGCGATGTACTCGGTGACCTCCGTCGGCGTGCCGTGCACCCCGGCCAGTGGTTCCATGAGGGCGCGCAGGGAGAACGGCTCCAGCGTGTGCTTCTCGACGAGCGCCTCGTCCGTCTCCAACTCGCCCGTCAGTAGCGCGGCGAACTCGTCTGCCGGCAGGTCTACGGACGCCGGGCGGACGCGTTCCAGGGTGCGGTAGTACGCCTCGAAGGCGTCGGCGACGACGGCGGGGAAGACCTCGGTGTCGTAGTTGATGCGTTCGGCGTCGGCCAGGTCGCCCAGCACCTGCCGCAGGCGCGGGCCGCGAACGCGCGGCGGCAGGCCGCCGTAGTCGGACTTGGGCAGGTAGGGGTAGCCGCGGTGGGAGGTGACCACCAGGTGCGGCTCCCGGCCGGAAGGTTCGTAGCGCAGGCCGGAGCGGGTCGTGGGGTCCTCGTGGAAGCGTCCGCCACGGTCGAAGGTGAGCAGGGCCATGATGTCGAAGAAACCCATGCCCAGGCCGCGGACCAGCACGGTGCCTGACTCGGGGATGAGCTCCACCTGCTGCTCGACAGGGTTGTCGGGGCGGATCCACGGTAGGCCGGAACGGGCCAGCTCCGTCTCCTCGTGGGTGGGGCCGGGCACCTGCCAGCCGAGGGCCAGGACGGTGGCGTCGGCGGTGACGGTGGTGCCGTCGGCGAGCGAGATCTCGTCGGCGTCCCCGACCGCGCTAATCCCGACGGCACGAGTGTGGTGGGCGATGACCTCGACGGAGTCGGGCAGGCGGGCCAGCGCAACGTCGTGGACCCACTCCAGGTAGGCGCCGTAGAGCGCGCGGGAGGGGTTTGACTCCGGGCGGGTGACGGCGATCTCGTCGGCGAAGGCCGCGGCGATGTCCGGGCGGGGTGGGTGTGCGGTAAGTAGGGCGGCGTGCGCCGGGTCGATCTCCTCGCCGCGCAGGTGCTGGATCCATTCGTGGAGGATCGGGCCCTCGAGCACCGGGGCGGTGACGCTTGCGCCGGGCTCGGTAAACAGGGTCACGGCCGCAGAGAGGGTGTTCATGCACAGGGTGCGGGTCTGACCGGTGTCCCAC
>JAAZFP010000336.1 GCA_012511645.1 Microbacteriaceae bacterium | reverse complement strand
TGCTGTTCTGGCTGGGTACCCGCAACATGCGCGTCATCCCAACCCGCGGTCAGTCAATCACCGAGATGGCGCTCGACTTCGTGCGTGTGAACATCGCTGAAGACCTGCTTGGCAAGACCGACGGTCGTCGCTTCCTGCCGATTCTGACCGCGATCTTCTTCACGATTCTCGCGTTCAACATCACGGGTATCATCCCCGGCTTTAACATCGGTGTGTCTGCCGTCATCGGTCTGCCGCTCGTGCTTGCGATCGTGTCATATGTGACCTTCATCTACGCCGGCATCAAGAAGAGCCCGAAGAACTTCTTTAAGAACTCACTCTTCCCCTCAGGTGTGCCCTGGCCGCTCTACATCCTGGTGACGCCGATCGAGATCTTCTCGACGTTCATCTTGCGCCCGATCACCCTGAGCTTGCGTTTGCTGATGAACCTTATGGTGGGCCACCTGCTCCTCGTGCTGTTCTTCAGCGCCACCAACTTCTTCCTGCTTGAGGGCGAAGGGCTGTTCAAGCTCTTCGGTGCTGGCACCTTCGTCGTCGGCTTCGCCTTCACCCTCTTCGAGATCCTCGTCTCGTTCCTGCAGGCCTACATCTTCACCATTCTCACCGGCGTCTACATCCAGCTCGCGCTGGCTGAAGAGCACTAAACCAAACCGGGTTCGGCAACCGCCGCACTCAACTACGGAAGGAAACACATAACGTGTCTGTTCTCGCAGAAGTTTCGGGAAGCATCTCGACCGTTGGCTACGGCCTCGCAGCTATTGGCCCGGCAATCGGCCTTGGCATCGTTGTTGGCAAGACCATCGAGGGCGTTGCACGCCAGCCCGAGCTGGCTGGTCGTCTGCAGGTTCTGATGTGGATCGGTATCGCATTCACCGAGGCGCTCGCGCTCATCGGTATCGCGACCCACTTCATCTTCCAGTAAGCATCCCCAACCTTTCTCTAGTCTCGAAAGGGAGGCTCGATGATTAACGCAGTGATCCTTGCTGCCGAAGAAGGCGCGACGCCAAACCCGCTGCTTCCCGCGACCTACGACATCGTTTGGTCAGCAGTGGTCTTCGCAATCATCCTCATCGCATTCTGGAAGGTCTTTCTGCCGAAGCTGCAGAAGATGCTCGACGAACGCGCTGAGGCGATCGAAGGCAACATTGCTAAGGCAGACGAGGCACAGGCGAAGGCCGAGGCAGCCTTGCAGGAGTACAACGCTCAGCTCGCTGGCGCTCGTCAAGAGGCTGCCGAGATTCGCGACGCTGCTCGAGCTGACGCAACCAAGATCGTCTCGAAGGCGAAAGATGATGCGACCTCAGCGGCTGCACGCATCGCGCAGCCCGCTCACTCGCAGATTGAAGCCGGACGCGAGAGCGCGGTCGTGTCACGGCGCAAGGAGGTCGGGTCGCTCGCAATTGACCTCGCATCAGGTGTTGTGGGAGAACAGCTCACCGACGATGCCAAGGCATCCGCTCTGGTCGACCGTTTTCTCGCCGACCTTGAGGCGTCAGAGAAGGCGACGAAGTAATGGGCAGTGCGTCACGCGAAGCTCTCGCTGCGGTGAGAGCCACTCTGACACCCGGGCTCGACGCACAGTCCGGTGCAGAGCTGCTCTCCGCAGCATCGCAGATTGGTGGCTCATCGGCGCTGCTCGGTGCGCTTGCTGATAACTCAGCGAGTGATGCGACCAAGAGCCAGCTCATTGAGCGGCTCTTCGGTGCGGCATCGGCGGGCGCCCGTCAGGTGTTGACGGCGGCAGTCAACCAAAGCTGGTCGAGCGCTGATGAACTTGTCGCTGGGATCGAGGAACTGGGGCTTCGAGTGGAAGCACTCAGCGAGAAGAACCTTGCTGACGAGTTGCTCGCCGCGGCAGCAACGATTGACAGCAACCACGAGCTCGAGCTTGGCCTCGGCAGCAAACTGGGAGACCCCGCAGCCAAGGTTGCCCTCGTGCAGAAGCTCTTCACCGGCAAGTTGTCGGTGGCAGCGGTCGGCGTGGTCACTCACCTGGTAGCGAACCCCCGCGGGCGGCGCATCAGCGCGGCGCTTCGCGAGAGCGCGCGGGTGGTTGCCGACCAGGGTGGCAGCGAGCTCGCGACCGTCACGGTCGCGACAGCACTCAGTGACGCACAGCACGGCCGTATCGCGGCGTTGCTTGAGAAGAGCGCCGGTCGCCCGGTGCGCGTGACCACCGTCGTTGACCCTTCGTTGGTCGGCGGCGTTCGCATTCAAATCGGTGACGACGTGATCGACGGCAGCGTCAGCTCGCGTCTCGACGACCTTCGCCTGCAACTCGCAGGTTAGAGACTTATCACCCCGGGGCCTGGCCTCGGAAGAGACTAAGAGAGAACGAAATGGCAGAACTCACAATCAGCCCCGATGAGATTCGCGACGCGCTGAAAGACTTCGCGGCCTCATACGAGCCGAAGCAGGCAGAAAAGACCGAGGTCGGCACCGTCATCGATGCCGCTGACGGCATTGCTCACGTTGCAGGCCTTCCCGGCGTCATGGCGAACGAGCTCGTTCGCTTCGCCGATGGCACCCTGGGCCTCGCACAGAACCTGGACGAGAACGAAATTGGTGTGGTGGTGCTCGGTGAGTTCACCGGCATCGTAGAAGGCCTGCAGGTCACCCGCACCGGCGAGGTGCTTTCGGTGCCCGTTGGCGAGGGCTACCTCGGCCGCGTGGTTGATCCGCTCGGCAACCCGATTGACGGTCTCGGCGAGATTACACAGATCGAGGGTCGTCGTGCACTCGAGCTGCAGGCTCCCGGTGTGATGCAGCGTAAGTCGGTGCACGAGCCACTGCAGACCGGCATCAAGGCCATCGACGCGATGATCCCCGTTGGCCGTGGCCAGCGTCAGCTCATCATCGGTGACCGCCAGACCGGCAAGACCGCAATTGCGATCGACACCATCATCAACCAGAAGGCGAACTGGGAATCGGGTGACGTCACCAAGCAGGTGCGTTGCATCTACGTCGCCATCGGTCAGAAGGGCTCGACCATCGCTTCGGTGAAGGGCGCCCTCGAAGACGCTGGTGCGATGGAATACACCACCATCGTTGCTTCACCCGCGAGTGATCCCGCTGGCTTCAAGTACCTTGCTCCGTACACCGGCTCGGCCATTGGTCAGCACTGGATGTACGACGGCAAGCACGTCCTCATCATTTTCGATGATCTGTCAAAGCAGGCTGAGGCCTACCGTGCGGTTTCGCTGTTGCTGCGCCGCCCACCAGGGCGCGAAGCATACCCGGGCGACGTCTTCTACCTGCACTCGCGTCTGCTCGAGCGTTGTGCAAAGCTGAGCGATGAGCTTGGCGCTGGCTCGATGACCGGTCTGCCGATCATCGAAACCAAGGCGAATGACGTCTCGGCTTACATTCCGACGAACGTGATTTCGATCACCGACGGCCAGATCTTCCTGCAGTCAGACCTCTTCAACGCGAACCAGCGCCCCGCGGTCGACGTCGGCATCTCGGTGTCACGCGTGGGTGGCGACGCGCAGGTGAAGTCGATCAAGAAGGTTTCGGGAACGCTGAAGCTTGAGCTCGCGCAGTACCGCGCGCTTGAGGCATTCGCGATGTTCGCGAGCGACCTTGACGCAGCTAGCCGCAAGCAGCTCGAGCGTGGCGCTCGTCTCACCGAACTGCTCAAGCAGCCGCAGTACTCGCCGTACCCGGTTGAAGATCAGACGGTGTCGATCTGGGCTGGCACCAACGGTTACCTCGACGATGTTCCGGTTGAAGATATACTTCGCTTCGAGCGTGAATACCTCGACTACGTTGCAAACAACACTGAGGCGCTGAACACGCTTCGTGAGACCAACGTGCTCGACGATGACACTGTCGCAACGCTCGAAAAGAGCATCGCTGACTTCAAGCTCGTCTTCCGCACCTCAAGCGGCCACTCGCTGGCCGAGCAGTTTGAGGCGATGGACGAGGCCGAGATACAGCAGGAGCAGCTGGTCGTCAAGAAGTAGTGCGTGTGTGGGAGTCAATTGACTCCCACACTCACCACTTCGTCAGACAGCTAGCTCAACCAATACAGGAGACACATGGGAGCGCAACTTCGGGTCTACCGGCAGAAGATTCGTTCTGCCCAGACGACCAAGAAGATCACCCGTGCGATGGAGCTGATCGCAGCCTCGCGCATTCAGAAGGCAAAGGCGCGGGTTGAAGCATCTACCCCGTACGCGAACGCGATCACCCGCGCGGTATCAGCCGTCGCCGTGCACTCGAAGACCGACCACCCGCTGTTGACCGAGGCAGAAACGGTCGAACGCGCCGCTGTGGTGATTTTCACCTCAGATCGCGGTCTCGCGGGAGCCTTCAACTCGCAGGTGCTTCGCGAAGCCGAAGAGCTCGCCGAACTGCTGCGCAGCGAGGGTAAAGAGATCTCGTACTATCTGATCGGTCGCAAGGCACAGGGCTACTTCTCATTCCGACGCCGCACCGCCGAACGCGTGTGGACCGGCGGAACCGAAGCGCCCGTATTCGAAACTGCGAAAGAGGTCAGCGAATCGCTGATCGAAGCATTCGAACGACCCGCAGCCGAAGGTGGCGTGCAAGAGATTCATCTCGTGTACAACCGCCTGATCAGCATGGTGAGCCAGCTGCCGCAGGTGACGCGTCTGCTGCCACTGCAGATCGTCGAGGGCGTGCGTGAACCGGGTGAGACCAACCCGCTGTACGAGTTTGAGCCCGAGGCAGAAGTCGTGCTCGACAAATTGCTGCCTGACTACATCGAATCACGCATTTTCAATGCGATGCTCGAGTCGGCTGCGGCAAAGCACGCAGCAACACAAAAGGCGATGAAGTCGGCAAGCGATAACGCTGATTCGCTCATTCGCGATTACACCCGACTTGCGAACAACGCTCGTCAGGCAGAGATTACCCAGCAGATTTCCGAGCTTGTGGGCGGCGCCGACGCGCTGTCGAGCTAAACCCAGTACGAAGAGAGAGAAACATGACCGAAACCGCAGAGGCCACCAAGACGGTCGGGCGCATCGCCCGCGTCACCGGCCCCGTCGTTGACATCGAGTTCCCGCACGACGCCATCCCCGGCGTCTACAACGCTCTTGAGACCCGAGTTGATTTCGGCGAGGAGTCAGAGCCTTTCACCCTCGTGCTCGAGGTTGCTCAGCACCTCGGTGACAACCTGGTGCGCGCAATCGCACTGAAGCCGCCCGACGGTCTCGTTCGCGGCCAGGAAGTCGTTGACACGGGCAGCCCCATCACCGTTCCTGTGGGTGACATCACCAAGGGCAAGGTGTTCGACGTTGCAGGCAACGTGCTCAACCTTCCCGACGGCGAAACCTTCACCGCAGAAGAGCGTTGGAGCATCCACCGCACCCCACCCGCTTTCGACCAGCTCGAGTCAAAGACTCAGCTGTTCGAGACCGGTATCAAGGTCATCGACCTCCTGACCCCCTATGTGCAGGGTGGCAAGATCGGTCTGTTCGGTGGCGCCGGTGTGGGCAAGACCGTGCTCATCCAAGAGATGATTCAGCGCGTTGCGCAGGATCACGGTGGTGTGTCGGTGTTCGCCGGTGTGGGCGAGCGCACTCGTGAGGGTAATGACCTGATCCACGAGATGGAAGAAGCAGGCGTGTTCGACAAGACCGCGCTCGTGTTCGGCCAGATGGACGAGCCACCCGGGACGCGTCTGCGCGTCGCACTGTCGGCACTGACGATGGCGGAGTACTTCCGTGACGTGCAGAAGCAGGACGTGCTGCTCTTCATCGATAACATCTTCCGCTTTACTCAGGCGGGTTCTGAGGTGTCGACCCTGCTCGGTCGTATGCCTTCGGCAGTGGGCTACCAGCCGAACCTTGCCGACGAGATGGGCATCCTGCAGGAGCGCATTACCTCGACTCGCGGTCACTCGATTACGTCGCTGCAGGCAATTTACGTGCCCGCGGATGACTACACCGACCCCGCTCCGGCAACCACGTTCGCGCACCTCGATGCAACGACCGAGCTGTCGCGTGAGATCGCATCGCGAGTCCTCTACCCGGCTGTGGATCCGCTGACGTCGACCTCGCGTATTCTTGACCCACGCTACTTGGGCGAGGATCACTACCGCGTGGCAACGACGGTCAAGCAGATTCTCCAGAAGAACAAGGAACTCCAGGAAATCATCGCGATCCTTGGTGTCGATGAGCTCTCTGAAGAAGACAAGATCACGGTAAACCGCGCACGTCGTATTCAGCAGTTCCTCTCACAGAACACCTACATGGCGAAGAAGTTCACCGGTGTTGAGGGTTCGACGGTTCCGCTCAAGGAGACCATCGAGTCGTTCGACGCGATTGCCAAGGGCGAGTTCGACCACGTTGCCGAGCAGGCATTCTTTAACGTCGGTGGGATCAGCGACGTCGAAGAGAAGTGGGCACAGATGCAGAAGGACATGGCATAACCCATGGCCCTCAACGTCAGCGTCGTCTCGGCACTCTCCGAGATCTGGAGCGGAGAAGCGACCCAGATCATTGCGAAGACGGTCGACGGCGAAATCGGTATTCTCAGTGGGCACGAGCCGTTGCTTGCGCTGCTCGCCCACGGAGAGGTTCGTGTGACAGCGGTCGATGGTGAGAAGATCACGGTCGACGCTGAAGACGGGTTTCTCTCGGTCGACGGCGACACCGTAACGGTTGTTGCCGGCCAGGCATCACTCGTCGCCTAGCAACGAGGTCATTCGACCATACGCAATGCATATTCTGTTACCGCCCTCGGAGACCAAGCGCTCCGGGGGCGGTGACGTTTTTTCACCCACGGCGTTGCATCATGACGCGGTACTCGGCGATGCCCGAGCCCATGTGCGTGATGCGCTGGTGTCGCTCAGCAGCGATACCGAAGCCGCGGTGCGGGCTCTCAAGCTTGGCGTGAAGAACCGGGGCGAAGCAGCGCGCAACCTCGAACTTGATTCAAGTGGAGCGATGCCCGCGATCGATCGGTACACCGGAGTGCTGTACGACGCACTCGACACCGCAGCATTGAACGGCGCACGTCGCCAGTGGCTTGCAGCGAACGTGTCGATCCAGTCGGCATTGTTTGGGCTCATCTCGGCGAGCGATGAGATCCCTGCCTATCGACTTTCTGCCTCAACCCGGCTGCCGGCTCTCGGCACGCCTCTCAAACGTGTGTGGTCACAGGCACACGCATCTCTCGACTGGTCTGCATCCGGTTGGATACTGGATCTTCGGTCGAACGACTATGTGGCGCTGGCACCGGCGCCACCTGAGCTCGTCACCACGCTGCATGTGGTGCAACGGGGTGACGATGGCGAAGTGCGGGCGCTCAACCACTTCAACAAAGCGGCAAAAGGTGACCTCGTCAGACGGCTCGCAAGTGATCGTCCCTCGCTTGATGGGCCTGATGCGCTCATCGGCTGGGCTAACGATCACGGCTTAGACATGTTCAGCGGACCAGAACGAGGCCAGCTGACGCTGGTCACGACTCTCGCTCCGGTCGGTCGTGCTTCGCGCTGGGTGAAGTCGTAGCGACCGGATCGCGGTAGGCTAGGCAAGTGAAACACGTGAGGGATGCGATGAATGTACGCGGTGAAAACGCGGTGCGCGAGCGCGTCTCTCTTGGCGAAGGCTCCGAGATTGAGCTCGAACTCTCGTGGCATGGCATCACCCATGTCGGGCTGCGCAGAGAGGTCAATCAGGACAGCTTTGTCACTATTCCACCCGTGTTTTCTGTCGCAGATGGCATGGGGGGCCACGAGGCCGGCGAGATTGCTTCGCAAGCCGTCGTGAGGCGCCTTGCTGAACTCGGTGGCCGAGTGTCAGCGAACGAAGCCAGCATCGAAGCGCGACTCATTGAAGCCATCGACGATATTGAGCTGAACGTCGGAGAGACTGAGCTCGGGGCGGGCACAACGGTTACCGGTGTGGTGCTTGGTCATGATCCGCACGCACCGAATTGGCTTGTCTTCAATATCGGTGACTCGAGGGTCTACCAGTTGTTCAAAGGTGCGCTGAGCCAGCTGACCATCGACCATTCGGTGGTGCAGCACCTCGTTGATACGGGGCAGATCACCGAGGAAGAAGCAGAGTACCACCCGCACTCGAACGTCATCACCCGCGCGGTTGGCATCGGTGAGGAGCCGATTCCCGACTACGGCACGGTCGCGATCGTGCCCGGCCAGCGACTCCTCATTTGTTCGGATGGGTTGACGAAAGAGCTTACCGACGCCGGCATCGCCCATTACCTCACCGAGGCGGCCACGGCTCAAGAGGCGGCAGAAGTGCTGGTTGATCAAGCGCTGGTAAATGCTGGGCGAGACAACGTGACGGTGATTGTCATTGACGTGCACGCGGTTGGTGACGTGCATGACACGCGTGAAGTGGAGACGATTGCTTCGTCTGCACCCGCGGAGTAGGTCAGGCCTGCTCAGCATCACACGCATGAACGGGCGCCCGGCGCCACGGTAAGTGCGAGGGAGAAGTATCTGTGCGGGGGTTTCGGGTGATGCCCCTCCACGCAGAGATGCCCGCCCGGGATTCCCGAGCAGGCACCTCTGGTGTTGGCCCCGGCTACTGGCCGATGACCTCGATGAGACCGGTGCGGCTCGTCGGGTTTGCCTTCCAGAGCAGCGCATAGACCACTGCAGACACGACCACGGTGAGGCTGGGCCCCCATGTGGCCCCGCCCCCGGCGAGGTTGGGGTCGAACGAC
>JAAZFP010000335.1 GCA_012511645.1 Microbacteriaceae bacterium | reverse complement strand
CGTTGATGAGGTGTCGTCTGCCACGGCTGAGGCAGTGTCTGACTTCAACAAGGGCAACGTCAAAGCTCGATTGCGCATGGTTGCCCAATACGCGATCGCAGGGGATCGTTCGCTATTGGTCATCGGCACCGATCATGCGGCTGAGGCAGTCACCGGCCTCTTTACCAAGTTCGGTGACGGAGCAGCAGATGTGTTGCCACTCGCAGGCCTGACGAAACAGCAGGGAGCAGCAATGTTGCAGTACCTTCAGGCGCCCGAGCGGCTCTGGCTCAAGGTACCGACCGCTGATCTGCTCGATGGTGTCCCCGGCCAAACCGATGAGTCAAGCCTCGGGGTCTCGTATGAGAGCATCGACCGATATTTGCTGGGCGGACAGACTGATGAGGCTGCCGCCGATCGGATCGAAACCCTGTACCGTCGAAGCGAGCACAAACGCCGCCTGCCGGTGACCCCAGCCGACCGGTGGTGGCTCCAAAATTGAAGGAACAAACCATGCCAACGACATTTGTGCTTGCCGGCGGTTGTTACTGGTGCCTCGATGCGGCATACCGGGTGTTTCGCGGGGTCATCGATGTGCACTCGTGCTTCACTGGTGGCGAAACCGTGAACCCGAGTTACGAAGGTGTCTGCACAGGGACCACCGGTCACGCTGAAGCGGTTGCGGTGACGTTCGACGAGAGTGTTCTTCCTGCAGATGTCGTGCTCGATGCGTTCTTCACGATGCATGATCCAACACAACTCAACCGCCAGGGCAACGATATTGGCACACAGTATCGGTCTGCCATGTTTGCTGCTGACCCCGAACAGCGGGAGCTGTTCGAAGCAGCGCGGCATCGAGCAGCCGAGATGTGGCCAGGTGACGTTGTCACGACAATCGAACCGTTAGGTGAGGTGTACCCGGCACCTGAGGCGCACCAAGACTTTTTTGCGAAGAACCCGACACAAGGCTATTGCGTGGCGGTTGCCGTGCCGAAGGTCAACAAGGTGCGCGCATCATTCACCAATTACCTGCGGTGAGTCGGCGGCTTGTGCCCGCGTGAATTGGTGCCTTATGCTGCCGCCTGCTCTGATTCCACTTCAGTTGAAGTGATCTCCTGTCGACGTGATGCTGCACGGAAAGGCGAGTCAACGGTATCGGCTACGGGCACAAAGGCTTCATCATGATGTTCGTGGCTCTGCTGCCGGTCGTGTGTTGCGCGCGTCCGCTTTTCAAACTGTGTCACGCCCCAGCGCACGTCGTGTCCAATCGCGTCAGCTTCAATTTCGACAGAGGTGCCGCGCTTCTCACCGTTCTCCCACTCTCTCACTCTGAGCCTGCCTTTCACAATGACCCGATCGCCCTTCTGAAAAGACTCGTGTGCGTGCTCTGCAAGAGACCGAAAGAGGGTGACGCGAAACCAATTTGTATTGGACTCCACCCAGGCTTGCTTCTGCCGGTCAAACCGTCGCTCATCGTGAGCGAGGCGGAACGAGCAGAGGTTCACATCGGAAGCGGTGCGGATGAGTTTGAGGTCAGTTGCAACCGTTCCGACGACAGTCATGGTGGTGAGTGACATGTTGGGGCTCCTTCGTTGATGCTTCGTTGCTGATGGACGCCGGGTTGGCGTTGTGACGATGATGACTGATGCGCTGGCGCTGGTGATGCGAATTGACAAAAATGTGGATAACTCGGGCAAATCTTCTCGATCAGAGGCCTGTGGACGACGAAGCGGGAGGATTCTCAGACGCCCACATCTACGGTCGATACACTGGCAGGCATGCACCGCTCGCGCCGCACGCTCGTCACCGCGATGATCGCTTTTGCTGTGTTGGCCGGCGTCGTTGGCTGCGTGCCAGCTCCGCCTGAGCGCGCCGCCCCGCAAGAGAACGTTCAAGAGCGACCGGCGGAAGAGTCTGCGCCGTCACTCGTGGCTGACGGTACCGCGGAAGAGAACCTCCCGTATTTCACCGAGGTGCTGCACCAGTTCTCGACGGGGAGCGAACCGGTTCGAGGAGCCCCCGTCGTGTCAGCGTTACTTGCTGCTGGATTTGACAGGGAAACGATGCAGGTGAGTTTCGACGAGAGTAAGACCCACTTGGTTGCTGATCATATTTATGTGTCGTCGAGGTTTGGGAGTGAGTGCCTCATCGGTCAGATCAATGAGTCGGACCGGAGTACTGTCACGTCGGTGCAACCTGCGGTTGGCCCCGATCAGACGCTGTGTCTCATCGGTGAGACGCGCGTGATCGACTGGTGACCCACGCCGACTGTATTTGGCTCTGGCGGGCCAGTTTTCACTCGTGATCAACAGCGGTGAACCACGAAGACTGGTAGCTTAGAGAGCGATATGGCTGAATACATTTACCAGATGGTTCGCGCGCGCAAAGCGGTTGGCGAAAAACTCATTCTCGACGATGTGACGATGGCGTTTCTGCCCGGCGCAAAGATTGGCATGGTCGGGCCGAATGGCGCCGGTAAGTCCACGATTCTGAAAATCATGGCGGGTCTTGATACCCCATCAAACGGTGAGGCTGCGCTCGCGCCTGGCTACACCGTCGGTATTTTGATGCAGGAGCCTGAGCTCGACGAGTCGAAGACAGTGCTTCAGAACATCGAAGAGGGTGTTGAGATCAAGGCGAAGGTTGATCGCTTCAACGAGATTTCTGCGCTGATGGCTGAGCCCGACGCTGACTTTGATGCATTGCTTGCCGAAATGGGCACGCTGCAGGAAGACATTGACGCTGCGGACGGGTGGGATCTCGATAACCAACTCGAGCAGGCGATGGATGCGCTGCGCACGCCTCCCGGTGATGCAATGGTCTCGAATCTCTCAGGCGGCGAGAAGCGACGTGTCGCTCTTGCGCGTCTGCTGTTGCAGAAGCCAGATCTGCTGCTGCTTGATGAACCAACGAACCACCTTGACGCAGAGAGCGTGCTGTGGCTTGAGCAGCACTTGCAAAAGTATCCGGGTGCTGTCATTGCCATTACCCACGACCGATACTTCCTCGACAATGTTGCCGAGTGGATCGCTGAGGTCGACCGTGGTCGTCTGATCGGTTACGAAGGCAACTACTCGACCTACCTGGAGAAGAAGGCCGAACGGCTCGACGTCCAGGGGAAGAAAGATGCGAAGCTTGCCAAGCGACTTAAGGACGAGCTGGACTGGGTTCGGTCGAACGCAAAGGGTCGTCAGGCGAAGTCGAAGGCCCGCCTGGCGAGATACGAGGAGATGGCAACCGAGGCCGAGCGCACTCGCAAGCTTGATTTTGAAGAGATTCAGATTCCCGCAGGTCCTCGGCTCGGCAACGTCGTTATCGAGGCGAAGAACCTGCAGAAGGGTTTCGAAGGCCGCACACTGATCGATGGATTGTCGTTCAGTCTTCCGCCGAACGGCATTGTTGGTGTGATCGGCCCGAACGGTGTCGGAAAGACGACGCTGTTCAAGACCATCGTTGGGCTTGAACCGCTGGATGCCGGCGAGCTGAAGATCGGCGAGACCGTGAAGATCAGCTACGTTGACCAGAGCCGAGGCGGAATCGATCCAGAGAAGACACTCTGGGAGGTCGTGAGCGATGGGCTGGACATCATTACGGTGGGGAAGACGGAGATTCCCTCACGCGCCTATGTCACGAAGTTCGGGTTTAAGGGGCCAGACCAGCAGAAGAAGGCTGGTGTACTCTCGGGCGGTGAGCGCAACCGATTGAATCTTGCACTCACGTTGAAGCAGGGTGGTAACTTGCTTCTGCTCGATGAGCCCACGAACGACCTTGACGTCGAAACGCTGCAGTCCCTTGAGAACGCTCTGCTTGAGTTTCCTGGGTGCGCGGTGGTGATCACCCCCGATCGTTGGTTCCTCGACCGCATCGCGACTCACATTCTCGCCTATGAGGGCACAGCCGAGAACCCGGCAAATTGGCACTGGTTTGAGGGCAACTTTGAAGCGTATGAGGCGAACAAGGTTGATCGACTTGGCCCAGAGGCTGCGAAACCCTCCCGGGTGACGTACCGCAAACTCACCAGAGACTAGGCGCTGCTTCGTGGCGCGGGTGCTGGTTGAACTTCCGCTTCGGTGGGGGGATCAGGATGAGTACGGGCATGTGAATAATGTGTCATTCGCGAGGTATCTTGAAGAAGCTCGTGTCCGGGTATTCGGTCCTGGTGGGGTGCATACCGGCATGGATGGGCTCTTTCACGGCACGCACGATGACCCTCATAAGATGCTGCTGGCAACGCAGTGTATTGAGTTCATCGCCGTGCTCGAGTACTCGACGAAGCCAGCCAAGATCGAGCTGTGGATCGGCAAGGTCGGTGGCTCAAGTTTCGAAGTGCACTGCGAGATTCTTGATGGTGCCTCGCAGGAGCGCAAAGTTGTTGCACGCGCGATTTCGAATCTGGTCATCGTTGACGGTACCTCGCTGAAGCCGAAACGACTCACCGATGCTGAGCGTCAAGCAGTGGAACCATGGGGCGACGCCCCACTTGTGCTTCGCAGAATGTGATCGCAGGTTCGTCCCTGACGAGCAACGACCAGTTCTGAGTGACGGGGCTTGCGATGACCGCGGTCAAGATGACCATGAAAGCGATGCAACGTAGGCGCAAGCAAGTGGGAGGGAACTCTGGTAGGCTTATTCATTGGCTTGCGTGTGGAGTGATCCACACACTCAGAAGGTGCCCTCTCTCACCGACTGAATATCCCAAATGACGTTATGACGTAAGGACCGCACACCCGTGGCAAATATCAAGTCGCAGATCAAGCGCATTAAGACCAACCAAAAGGCAACCGAGCGCAATCGTGCGCACAAAAGCGAATTGCGCACCGTAATTCGTCATGCCCGCGAGGCAATCGCTGCCGGTGATAAGGCCGCTGCTGCGCCGAAGGTGCAGCTGGCAACGAAGAAGCTTGACAAGGCTGTATCAAAGGGCGTCATTCACAAGAACCAGGCAGCTAACCGCAAGTCGAAGCTTGCCGCGAAGTTCGCAGCACTGTAAGCCCATCGGCTGAGTGACGAAAACGCCCCCGGCGAGACCGGGGGCGTTTTCGCGTCATCGCCAGTATCTGAGTTCAGACTGTGAGAGAATAAGCAGAATATGTCCCCTCGAAGCG
>JAAZFP010000334.1 GCA_012511645.1 Microbacteriaceae bacterium | reverse complement strand
GCTTGAGGGTGGCGCGGTTGGCCTCACGGTCGATCTCGTTGAGCGCACGGGAGATGCCCATGCGGAGCGCGCCGGCCTGGCCAGAGATGCCACCGCCGGTGATGCGGGCGATGACATCGAAGCGCTGCTCGAGGCCGAGGAGCACGAACGGAGAGTTCACGAGCTGCTGGTGCAGCTTGTTCGGGAAGTACTCTGCAAGCTCACGACCGTTGACGGTCATGGTGCCGCTGCCGGGCACGAGGCGCACGCGGGCGATGGCCTGCTTGCGACGGCCAACTGCTGCACCAGGAACGGTGAGTGCGGGGCGCGGAGTGGACTCGGGCGCCTGCGACGCCGGGGTCTCAGTGGTGTAGCTCTCGACGGCCACGATTTCTTCAGTCACGGTAAAAGTCCTCTAATTCTCAGTCTGATGCCGGCGACTACTGCGCGACCTGGCCGATGGTGTATGTGGTCGGCTGCTGCGCAGCGTGCGGGTGCTCGGGGCCAGCGTAGACCTTGAGCTTGCGGAACTGATCGCGACCGAGCGAGTTCTTCGGGAGCATGCCACGGATGGCCTTCTCAACGGCACGCTCGGGGTTCTTTTCGAGCAGCTCGGTGTAGGTCACTGAGCGCAGGCCACCCGGGTACCCCGAGTGACGGTAGGCGCGCTTCTGTGCAGCCTTCTTTGCGGACATAACGACCTTGTCTGCGTTCACAATGATCACATGATCGCCCATGTCCATGTGGGGAGC
Organism: Microbacteriaceae bacterium; assembly: GCA_012511645.1. Taxonomy (GTDB): domain Bacteria; phylum Actinomycetota; class Actinomycetes; order Actinomycetales; family Microbacteriaceae; genus Leucobacter. The sequence goes on along the minus strand of JAAZFP010000334.1, from coordinate 805 downwards.
GAAGGTGGTCTTGTGCTTGCCGCGAAGGAGTGCGGCGGCGTGGGTGGCGAGGCGGCCGAGCACCACGTCAGCTGCATCAATGATGAGCCAATCGTGCTTCTTGTCCGCTGCCTTCGGTGAATACGTGCGAGTCACAGGTTGCTGCTTTCGTTGGGAATGGAGATGTTCGTGGATCCCTCCCCTGCCGCGTCTCTCGCCGCTCTCAGCGACGTGAGTGCATCGACCTCGGGGGGCTCACATTCGGGTACTTGCGTACCAAGGGACTAGCTTAGCACACTGTCCGTATCGCGCTTCGCCCGGGTGTGTTCCACACGCGCTACGAGCAACTCATCCGCCGGATACCTGATCTCCTCAAGTGAGAGCCCATGCGCTGGCATGACCGTAAACCTGCTGGTCCGCTCACGAGCGTCACGCAGCGCCACCAGGTCATGTTCGGTGATCCTCGAGCTGCCCACCGCCACCACCGAACCAACGAGTGCACGAACCATCGAGTGACAGAAGGCGTCCGCCTCAATCGTCGCCGCAAGCGCGCCGTCATCAGTCTGCCGCCACTCAAACCGCAGCAACTCTCGTACGGCCGTTGCCCCCTCGCGCGCCTTACAAAATGTCGTGAAGTCTTGCAGACCAAGCAACCGGTCGCTCGCCCGTTGCATCATCGCGCGGTCGAGTTGCGCCTGCACGTCAGCGGTGAAGCGCGCGGCGAGCGGGTCCCGCCTGGTCCCGGCTCCACGCAGGCGATACTCGTATCGCCTGGTCAAGGCCCCGAACCGAGCGTCAAACGCGTCAGGCACGACACGCACCTCGT
>JAAZFP010000333.1 GCA_012511645.1 Microbacteriaceae bacterium | reverse complement strand
GCCTCGTCGATGATGAAGATTTTGAAGCGGTCTCGCGCGGGCGCAAACACGGCCCGTTCGCGCAGCTCGCGCGCGTCGTCCACACCACCGTGGCTGGCGGCGTCGATCTCGACGACGTCGAGTGACCCGCCGCCGTCGCGGCTCAGCTCTACGCAGCTCGGGCAGGTGCCGCAGGGCTCTGCGGTGGGGCCTTCGGCGCAGTTGAGGCAGCGGGCGAGGATGCGCGCCGACGTCGTCTTGCCGCAGCCGCGCGGGCCACTAAACAGGTAGGCGTGCCCGATGCGTTCGGTGCGCAGCGCCGTCATGAGTGGCTCGGTGACGTGCGCTTGGCCGATCATCTCGGAAAAAGCTTCTGGCCGGTAACGGCGATACAGTGCGGTAGCCACGCACCCATGCTACCGGCGACGGCTGACACCGGGGCTGAACTGGAGCCCTCAGCCGAGCACCAGCTGCGCCGTTTGCCGCGCGATCTCGGTCTCTTCGTCGGTCGGCACAACAAGGATCGCCACTCGTGACGATGCGCTGCTGATGACCTGCGGCTCAGCCGGAGGCCCATCAGCGTTCACGGCTGCATTCAGCGCGGGGTCAATCTCGATGCCAAACCACTCGAGGCCCGAGCACACGGCTTCGCGCAGCGGCGCGTGATTCTCGCCAACGCCCGCCGTGAACACGATGGTGTCGGCACCGCCGAGCACCGCGAGGTAGGCACCAAGGTAGTGGCGAATGCGGTGCGCATAGACATCGAAGGTGAGTTCTGCGGCCGGCTCGCCCGCGGCGACCGCGGCCCGCAGGTCGCGCATGTCGTTCGATCCGAACAGGCCGAGCACTCCGCTGCGTTTATTGAGCGTGTCGTCGAGTTCGGCCTCGGTCATGCCCGCGCGCAGCAGGTGCAAGAGCACTCCGGGATCAATATCGCCCGACCGCGTGCCCATCACGAGCCCCTCGAGCGGGGTGAGCCCCATCGACGTGTCGACCGAGACTCCCCCGCGCACGGCGCAGACCGAAGCCCCGTTGCCGAGGTGCAGCACGATCTGGTTCAGTTCGCCGAGCGGCCGACCGATGACCTCGGCGGCTCTGCGCGACACGACCTGGTGCGAGATGCCGTGAAACCCGTAACGGCGAATGCCGTGTCGCGCGGCCAACGCGGGGTCGATCGCATAGGTGTATGCCGCTGGTGGCATGGTCTGGTGAAACGCCGTGTCAAAGACGGCCACGTGGGGCACATCGGCGAACACCTGGCGGGCCGCAACGATGGCTCGGTAGTGACCGGGGTTGTGCAGCGGAGCAAGCTCGGCAAGTTCGAGGATGCGCGCCTCGACCGCGTCGTCAATGAGTGTGGGCTCGACAAAATCGCTGCCGCCCTGCACGACGCGGTGCCCGACGGCGACGACGCCGAGTTCGTCGAGCGGGGTGCCCGACTCGGCGAACGCGCGAGCCATCTGCGCGAAGCCCTCGGTGTGATCGGGAATCACCGTCTCCCACTCGAGCACGGTCTCACCAGCCCGATGCTTCACCCGGCCCAGCGGCTCACCGATGCGCTCAATCAAACCCGAAGCAAGGGTGACGCCACTGTCAGCGGTACCACTGTCAGCACTACCACTGTCAGCACCGCCGCCCGCGACGTGAATGAGCTGATATTTAATCGACGAAGAGCCTGCATTGATCACCAGGATGCGCTGGGTCATGATGCCCCTCCCTCGCTCTGCTGAGAAGACCCGGCCTGCGCCGCAAACCCCGCCTGCACGGCGGTGATCGCAACGGTGTTCAGAATGTCTTCGATGGTGGCCCCACGAGAGAGGTCGTTCACGGGCTTGTTGAGCCCCTGCAGCACGGGGCCAACGGCGACGGCACCCGCCGATCGCTGCACCGCTTTGTAGGTATTGTTGCCCGTATTCAGATCGGGGAATATGAACACGGTCGCGTGCCCGGCAACGGTCGATCCGGGCAATTTCGACTCACCCACCCCGGGGTCACTCGCCGCGTCATACTGAATCGGCCCCTCGACGGCGAGCGCGGGC
>JAAZFP010000034.1 GCA_012511645.1 Microbacteriaceae bacterium | reverse complement strand
GACTCCAGCGCCGAAGCAACTGCAGCTGGTGGGTGGCGGTTCCGGCAAGTACTGCTCGACCCGCGCGGTGACCTGGCGTGGGGCATTGAGGGCGTCGTCGATCTGACCGAATCAGAAGAGCTCGGTGACGCCGTGATTCGTGTCGAGCGGGTCGGTGCTGTCGGCGATTAGGCTGTACTGCATGACTGCAACGCCAGAGATCACTCCTGACCTGTTTCGAGATCTTGCCGACCATACGTTGCTTGCGAGTGACACCACGGCTGCGGCACTCGATGAGTTTCTTGCTGCCGCCGAACAGCTCGGAGTGAAGCGCGTCTGCGTGCTGCCGTCGCTGCTGCCCGTCGACAAGCGCGGGCGCGAGATTGTCACGGTGATCGGGTTTCCGAGCGGTGCTCACACGGCCGATGTCAAAGCCTTCGAAACTCGCAGGGCAGTTGCCGACGGGGCCGACGAGATTGATGTGGTCGTGAACCTGGGGCTCGTGCGCGCGCAGGACTGGATCGGTGTCGAGGCCGAATTGCAGGCTGTTCGTGAAGCTTGCCCGGGGCTGGTGCTGAAGGTGATTCTCGAAACCGCGGCACTGTCTGACGAAGAAATTGTCGGTGCGTGCCAGGCGGCTGAACGCGCGGGGGTTGATTTCGTGAAAACCTCGACCGGGTTTCATGCGACCGGGGGAGCGAGCCTGCACGCCGTGCGGGTGATGGCCGACACCGTTGGCGGCCGTCTCGGTATCAAGGCATCGGGCGGAATCCGCGACGCCGCCACGGTGCGCGACATGTGGGCTGCCGGCGCCACCCGGTTTGGGGTGTCAGCGACGGGGGCGATCCTCGAAGGCTGGAACGACGAGGCCGACGGCACCGATTCGGGTGCCGTCAGCAGCACGGGCTACTAGCGAGCAACGAGGATCACGATGCGACTCGGAGTTATCGACGTTGGCAGTAACACCGTGCACTTGCTGGTGGTCGACGCACACCCCGGCGCGAGCCCGGTGCCCTACCACTCAGAGCGTTCGGTGCTGCGCCTCATGCGCTACCTCGACTCAGACGGTGCGATCACCGAAGAGGGGCAGCAGCTCATCGTCGATGCGATCAAGCGGGCGGTCGAGCTCGTCGCAGAAATCGGCGTCGACGACCTGATCGCGACCGCGACCTCGGCGATTCGTGAGGCGACCAACGGCGAAGAGGTGCTCGCGCGCGCGGAGCGTGAAGCCGGTCTGAAACTGCAGGTGCTCACGGGTGAAGACGAGGCGCGCATCACGATGCTCGCCGTGCGCCGCTGGTGCGGTTGGTCGGCTGGGGAGATCCTGCTTTTCGACATCGGTGGCGGTTCATTTGAGATCGCTCAGGGATCAGACGAGTATCCCGATGTGTCGCTGTCGCTGCCGCTCGGTGCAGGTCGCACCACGATCAACTTCTTGCGCGAGGACCCGCCGCCGGCAAAGGCCGTCTCGAAGTTGCGTGCACACGCGCGCGAGGTGTTCACCGAGGCTCGCGACACCCTGTTCGCTGACCGGCCAAAGCCCACCCGGGTGGTCGGCACGTCGAAGACGATCCGTTCGCTTGGACGACTCATCGGTGGCCCACCCGACCCGAAGACTGGGGAACTCGCGCCGCTGCACTACACGGGTCTGCGTGAGTGGGAACCGACGCTGCGCGAAATGCCGGGATCGGTGCGGGAATACTTGCCCGGCATCACGCCGGAACGCGGGTACCAGATCCTTGCAGGCGCGATCGTGCTGCGCACCGCGATGAAGGTGTTCGGCGCGCACACACTCACCGTGTCGCCCTGGGCGCTGCGAGAGGGCATCGTGCTGCGCTACATTGACCTGCTCGACGGATCGGGCGCGACGCCTCCAACCATGTGATCCAGCGCACCCCAGCATCATGTGACGAACCGTTGTGAGATTGCAATCTGAAATCGAGTCAACAGCGTTCGTGCAGGCAGTACGCTGACGTAGATTGTTAGCAGCACTCTGCTCTCGACCGTCGGGGGCGTGTTCCAGTAGGAGGAATGAGTTGAGCATCGATTTCAAGAAGCTGATCGGCGTCACCGCCGCAGCCGGTTTGATCTTCGGCCTCGCCGCGTG
>JAAZFP010000332.1 GCA_012511645.1 Microbacteriaceae bacterium | reverse complement strand
GCTCAATTGGTAGAGCGCCTGCTTTGCAAGCAGGAGGTCGCGAGTTCGATTCTCGCAGGATCCACCACCTTCTCCCGCACCTGTGCCGTGCGCCTGATGTGCCGGGCCCGTCAGCTAGCATCGAGTCATGGCACAGACGGCACTCATTACCGGGGCAAGCTCCGGGCTCGGGGCAGAGTATGCGAGGCAGCTCACGGCGCGTGGTGACAGCGTGATCCTGGTCGCCAGGGATCAGCAGGCGCTTGACGCGCTCACCGCAGAACTCGGGGCGGCAAGCCCCGCAGTGACCGTCGAGGTGCTCTCGGCCGACTTGCTGAACGACGACGACCTTGCCCGTGTCACCGAGCGCCTGACCGATCGCGAGCGCCCGGTCGACCTGCTCATCAATAACGCCGGCTTCGGACTCCCGCTTGCCTTCGAGCGCAATGAGGTCGAGGCGGAGACCCGACACATTCGCCTACACAACGAGGTGCCAATGCGACTCACGCACGCGGCACTGCAGGTGATGCTCGAGCGCGGCCACGGGCACATCGCCAATATGGCGTCGGTCGCCGCGTTCATCCCCCGCAGCACCTACGCCGCGGTGAAGCAGTGGCTCGTGGGCTTCTCGCGATGGGCCAATGCCCGCTACCGCAAGCGCGGGGTGACGGTCACGGCGGTGTGCCCTGGCTATACGCACACGAACTTTCACGAGCGACTGGGGCTTCCTCCGGGCGAAGAAGGCATCCCCGCGTGGATGTGGCTCGACGCCCGACAGGTCGTAAGCGAATCGTTGCGCGACATTGAGCGGGGCAAATCGCTGTCGATTCCGTCGTTCAAGTACAAGGTGCTCGCCGGTATCGCTCGCATCGCACCCGCGGGGCTGGCCGCGCGGGTTGGCGAACGCGGGCGATAGTGGGGAGCACACAATGACGGAGTGGCGCGAAGACGTGCTCGGCGACGAGTTCGAGTGCACCGATCTTGAGCTCGGCGAAGACGCCGAGGGCCCGTTGGTCGCAACGCTCGTGCGCGCGCTGCCAGAGCGCCGCGGCTTCTGGGATCAGACCTTTGGCGATCCTCGCATGCTCGAAGACGTCGATGTGCTCTATGTGCACGGCTGGAACGACTACTTCTTTCAGAAGCATCTCGCCCGCTTTTACACCGAGCGCGGTGCCAGCTTCTTTGCCCTCGACCTGCGCAAATATGGTCGCAGCCTGCGCGACGGCCAAACGGCGGGCTACGTTGATCACCTCGCTGACTACGACGATGAGATTGGCCAGGCGCTCGCCATTATTCGTGACCAGGATCAGCACGCATCCCACGCATCGTGGTGGCAACGGCGTGACCCGCAGCCGTTGCGTCGGTTGCTCCTGCTCGGTCACTCGACCGGAGGGCTCGTGTTGAGTCTCTGGGCTGGCCGCCATTCTGGAGTCGCCGACGCGTTGCTGCTCAATAGCCCGTGGCTTGAGCTGCAGCTGAGCAGTGTGGCGCGCAAAGCGCTCGCCCCGGTGGTTGGAATTCGCGCGAAGCTCAGCCCGCACGTTGTTGCGCTGCCACAAATCGATCTGGGCTTCTACTGGCAGGCGCTCCGCGAGTGCTGCAGTGAAGACGAGTTCTCGATCATCAACCACGCGTGGCGTCTCGAGAAGTCACCGATTGTGCGAGCGGGCTGGCTCAGCACAGTGCTCGAGGGGCACACCACCATCAATGCGGTCATCGATGTGACGGTGCCCGTGTGTGGGCGGCTCTCGGCACGGTCACACTTTGGGCTGAGCTGGGATGATGCGATGTTGCGCGCCGACACGGTGCTTGAG
>JAAZFP010000331.1 GCA_012511645.1 Microbacteriaceae bacterium | reverse complement strand
GGTCCATTTTGCCGGTGAAGTTCGTTTCGAACCCGGCGCACCGCAACGGAACGAAGCAGCCGCTGACGACGGTCTCCCAGTCGTCAGCGCTTTGAGCATTGAGAACATCCACGATGACCTCCTCCAGGTGGCCACCAGCATAGCCCGGCAGAAGTAACGTTCGCCTGAGTTGTTGCGCGATTGAGATTCGCTTCTCAAAACGCCGATTGGGGTGCACGAATTGCCGGAACGCGGGGTGGTGAAACGGCCTAGCTTGGCTGGAACAACGAGAAAAACGATCGTCATAGACGGGAGTAACAATGGGGTTCTTTGCACAAGACACATGGAACGGCCGCGGGTATGTTGGCGGTTGGGTGCGCTTGGATGAGCAGGCCGAAGTGCGGTCGCCATCGACGGGTGAGGTGATCGCCGAGATCGGCATGGCCGGTGCCCAGAGCATGGCCGAGGCGATCGAGCGTGCTGACGCGGCACAGCGTGACTGGGCGGCACGTCCGGCTGAAGAGCGTGCTGCAGTGATGCGCCGCGCCTCGGTGCTGCTCGAAGAGCACGGCGGCATTTTGGCCGACTGGCTTGGGCGCGAGGCAGGCTCAGCACAGGGCAAAGCCGCGTTTGAGGCGGGCCTCGTCGCGAGTGAACTCAACCACGCTGCGGGCACCGCTCTCATGCCGATCGGGCAGCTGCTGACGTCGAGCAGCCCCCGCCTCAGCATGGCTCGCCGTCGCCCCGTCGGAGTGGTCGGTGTCATCTCGCCGTTCAACTTCCCCGCGATCCTCGCAGCTCGCTCGGTGATGCCGGCGCTGGCGCTCGGCAACGCGGTGGTGCTGAAGCCGGACCCCCGCACCTCAATTTCGGGTGGCTTGTTCTTGGCAGCGCTGCTCGAAGCGGCGGGCCTGCCCGAGGGTGTGCTCGCGGTCGTGCCCGGGGGCGTCGAGGCGGGCACTGCGCTGATTGACCACCCTGCGGTGCCGGTCATTTCGTTCACCGGCTCGACCCCTGCGGGTCGGGCGATCGGTGAGCGTGCGGGCCGTCAGCTCAAGCGCGCGCACCTCGAACTCGGCGGGAATAACGCCCTCGTCGTGCTGCCCGATGTTGATATTGCCGCCGCAGCATCAGCGGGGGCTTGGGGTTCGTTCCTGCACCAGGGACAGATCTGCATGACGACCGGGCGTCACATTGTGCACACCGACATCTACGACGAGTATGTGACGCTGCTCGCTGAGAAGGCGAGCGCTCTGCGTGCCGCAGACCCCGCGACCGGTGCGCCACTCGGGCCAATCATCGACGCGAATCAGCGCGATCGTGTGCACGGCCTCGTCACGGCAACCGTTGACGCGGGCGCGACACTGCTCGCTGGCGGCGAGTACACCGACCTGTTCTACCAGCCGACGGTGCTCGGCAACGTACAGGCTGACCATCCTGGTTTTGTGACTGAGATCTTTGGCCCGGTCGCCCCCGTGCTGCGCTTCGACGACCTCGATGAGGCCGCAGACATCGTCAACGCGAGTGAGTTTGGTCTGTCGGTCGGCGTGCTCTCGGGCGATGCGTTTGCAGCGTACGAGTTTGGCAACCGCCTGAACACCGGCATCCTGCACATCAACGACCAGACCGTTGACGATGAGTCACAGGCGCCGTTCGGTGGCGTCGGCGCGTCTGGCACCGGTGCCCGCTTTGGCGGACACGAGGCAAACATCGAAGCCTTCACCGAAACCCAGTGGGTCACGGTGCAGTCGAAGATCCCGGCCTACCCGTTCTAACTCATCTTCTTCAACACCCATCACCACCCCAGAAAGGAACTGCAATGAAGCACACCCGAAAGGCCAGAGCGACTGGCCTGATCGCAGCAGCTGCGATTGGTGCTCTCGTGCTGTCCGCCTGCTCGTCCGGCGGCACCACCGAGACCGAGGAGCCCACCGCTCCCGCCGGCAACGCAGACGCGGTTGCGGCCGCCGAGGCGTTTCTCGAGCCTTGGCTCGGCACCACCGAAAAGAACCTGCTCATCGATGAAGCGCTGAGCGAGCCAATTGCTCCGGGCACCCACGTGGTCTACCTCGACGTGGGCACCCCTGTCAGCGCCGTCATGTGGAACAACCTGCAGGCTCCCGCTGAGCTGCTCGGTCTCGAACTCGAACGTGTGGAGACCGGCCGCGATGCGCAGAGCATTAACGCCGCAATGAACACGGTGGTCGAACTTGCGCCAGACGGCGTGATCAACATCACCCTTGACCCGATCTTCTTTGAGTCGCAGATTGAACAGCTGACCGCTGCCGGTATTCCGATGGCGAGTGGCTCGGTCATGAACACCGTCGAGTTCGGTCTGCCCGAGGCCTTCAACGGCCCCGACTGGATGATCATGAACGGTGAGGTGCTCGGTGCCGCTGCGATCGCCCGTTCGGGTGGCGCAAGCGAGATCGTGTTCTACAACGTGCCCGAGTTCCCCTTCTCGTCATACGAGCTCGAGGGTGCAAAGAGCAAAATCGCAGAGCTGTCGCCAGACACCAACCTGCGCGTCGTCGACATTCCGATCGCAGAGCTCGGCTCGACCGCCGCTGACCGCATCATTAGTGACCTGCAGGCGAACCCCGACACCGAGTACTTCATCGCAGCAGTCGATGAGGTGCAGATCGGTCTGCCGCAGAAGCTCTCACTTGCGGGCATCGACATCGACGGCATCGCGATGTGGCCGGCTCCGCCGAACAACGAGCAGATCGCTGCCGGCGAGCAAGATGCGACCCTGTCGGTTGACCTCAACCTCATGATGTGGACCGTGCTCGATCAGCTGCTGCGTGAAATGAATGGTCAGGACTACAGCTGGCCCGACACACAGACTCGCGCATCAACGCTCACCCGCGTGACCGAGCAGTCGAACGCGCCTGAAGATCCCGTCGTTGGCTACATTGCGATCCCTGACTTCCAGGATCGCTTCGCGGCCAACTGGCTGGTGAACTAATTTGACCGGTGGTGGGCCGCGAGCAATTGCGGCCCACCACTCACCCACGCTACGGACCCACGCTGAGAGGAGCGACATGCCATCTGAAGCCACCACACCGCTGTTGCGGGTGACCGGCCTGCGGAAGGTGTTTCCAGGTCTGACCGCGCTCGACCACGTCAATCTTGACGTTCGCCCCGGTGAAATCGTGTCGGTTGTTGGGCACAACGGGTCGGGCAAATCGACGCTGATTAAAATTCTTGCCGGGGTGTACACGGCAGACGGCGGCAGCGTCGAGACTGCCCCCGGCACCGAGCTGCACTTTATTCACCAGGATCTGGGCCTCATCGGCGAACTCACCGCCGCTGAAAACCTTGCGCTCATGCGAGGCGAAGGCACAGAATCACTCGCACCCTACGGTGCGAAGGCGCGCAGTGAGCGTGCCCGTGAACTCACCACCCGCTTCGGCATTCCCTTCGACGTAGACATCCCCGTGCAGAAGCTCACTCCTGCCCAGCGCGCCATCGTCGCCATTAGCCGCGCGCTCGACGGCTGGAGCCACTCCGCCAACGTGCTGTTTCTTGACGAGCCAACCGAGTCGCTGCACCGCAGCGAGGTCGAGGTGCTGTTCGACGCGGTTCGCGCGCTCGCTGCAGAGGGCACGGGCATCGTGTTCGTGTCACATCGGCTCAATGAGGTGCTGAGCCTGTCAGACCGCATCGTCGTGCTGCGTGACGGCAAAAAGGTCGCTGACGACCCCATCGACGACATCGATGAAACCAAGCTCGTGCAGTACATCACCGGCACCGACACGCATGAGTCGCATGACCGGGTGTCGACCGCCACCGACGAGGTGGTGCTCGATGTACGCGCGCTGCGCGGCGGCAACGTGGAGCGCATCGACTTGACGCTGCGCAGGGGCGAGATCGTTGGCATCGCAGGCGTGCTGGGATCCGGTCGCGAGACCGTGCCGTCGCTCTTGTTCGGCGCCGAACCAAGCACGGCCGAGCAGTTCGAGGTCGCAGGCGCTCCGTATGCGAAGCGTTCACCGAGCGCGAGCCTGAAGCGAGGCATCGTGTTCACTCCGGGTGATCGTGCCCGTCTGGGCGTGGTGCGCGAAATGAACGCACGTGAAAACCTCACGCTGCCGCACCTGAACCTGCTGCGTGGTGCTCTGGGGTATATGTCACCACGCGCAGAGCGCACTCGCGCGAGCGAGGCGATGGTCGACTATGACGTGAAACCGTCGCGGTCAGAGCAGCGCATCTCACTGTTCAGCGGTGGCAATCAGCAGAAGCTCGTCATCGCGAGGGCGCTCCACGATCAGCCGCGTGAGCTGCTGCTCGACGATCCGACCAAGGGGGTCGACCTCGGCGCGAAGGCAGCGATTTACCAGGCGTTTTCGCGCGGCGCGGCCGACGGTGCCGCGGTCGTGGTCAGCTCGTCTGACGCGAAAGAGCTGCTCGGAATCTGCGACCGAGTCATCGTCATGCGCGACGGTGAGGCAGTGCTCGACCTCGGCGGCGATGAGCTGACTGAAGAGCGTTTGCTTGCCGCAGGCTACGGCCTTCCCTAGATTCCATTCCGTTTCATTCAGACTTTTCCGAGGAGAGCTCCATGAGTAGCACCCGTTCGGGCATCTTGCAGGCCCTGTCGTTTCGCAACATAAGTGCGATCTACATCTTTGTCATTCTGTTCATCATCTTCTCGCTGTGGATCCCAGAGAAGTTTTTGCAGGTGGGTGTGTGGCGGTCGATGCTCGACGCCGAAGCGCTCACTGGCATTGCCGCAATTGCGGCCCTGATTCCCCTGATCGCCGGCTCATTGACCCTGGCCGTTGGCGCGCAGGTAGGCTTCACCGCGATCCTGTCAGCGTTTCTGCTCGGCAAGCTGCAGTTGCCGATCGCGCTGCAGCTACCCGCCGTGATCATCGCCGGTGGTCTCATCGGTTGGGTCACCGCGATCGTCATCACGAAGCTCAAAGTTGAGCCGATCATTGCCACACTCGGCATGAGCTCGATTCTGCTCGCGGGCATGGCCTGGGTGTCGAACAGCCAGCAGATCCTTGGCCTCGGCCCCGACTACCGTCAGATTGCAGCCGCAGAGTTTGCGGGCATCACGGTGCCGGTGTGGATCTTGCTCGCAGTGGCGGTGGTGAGCTGGTACGTGCTTGAGCGCACCCCGGC
>JAAZFP010000330.1 GCA_012511645.1 Microbacteriaceae bacterium | reverse complement strand
GACACGCTGTTGCCGCACGACGAACACGATGAGCGCGGCCACACCCACCGCCATGGCGCAGAGCGCGATCAGCAGTGAACCTCCAAACACGGTCGAGATGCCATAAAGCAGACCACCGAGTGCGAGGGCAACCAGCACAAATGACCACACATCGAGCTTCGGCCGTGACAGCTCGGCCACGTTGCGCAAACATGCGAGACCCGCGACGAGTACGAGCGCGGAGAGGCCACCGAACACCCACATCAGAGTCGCCCAGGGCGCGATCGTCAGCAGCACACCCGACGCAACGATCGCAACCGACGGGCCGAGGGTCGTCATCGCTGCCATGATGCCCATGACCAGCCCCAGTTTGTGGCGAGGCGACACCGCAAGCGCAACGTTCATGCCGATCGGAATCAGCAGGCCGGTGCCAACGGCCTGCAGTAGTCGGCCACCCAGCAGCACCTCAAATGTTGGAGCGAGCGCACCGATCAGCGACCCGACCACCAGCAGCGCAACGGTTGAGACAAACAGTGGTCTGGTCGAGAACCTGCGGTAGAGCACGTTTGATACCGGCACAAAGATCGCGGCGACGAGTAGGTAGCCAGTAGCAAGCCACTGCACCGTGCCGACGGTAATGCCGAAGTCGCCCATGATCGGGGTGAGCGCGACATTCAGAAAGGTTTCATTGAATGTCGCAAGAAACGCGGCCGCTGCCGCAACCGCGATCATGAGCGTTCCTTGCCGCTTGCTCCATGGCGCGGCTGAAGAAGGGCTGGGAGGGGTAGACACGAAAATGACTCCAAAAAAGGGTGACAACTGGCGCGGATCGACCGTGCCGTGTCAGCGAGTTCGAGAGAAACCCGTCATGTGTCGTGTCATCGAGGCGTCGCTTCGACGCAAATGCCAAGCAGCAATTGTATCAGTTGAATGACACTCCGCGCTAGCGAACCGCGAAGTCGGCTGGCTTCGTGTCTGCGGGCAGTGGGTAGGTGAAGTGCCACCACTCGAGCGGGTATGGTTCGAAGCCGTGCGCCTGCATCACGGTGCGAAGCAGGGCCCGGTTCGCCTGCTGTTCGGCGGTAATGCCGGCAGCATCAAAGTGCGACAGCTCACCAAAGAAGTCGAACGGCCCGCCCATGTCGAGCGGCTCGCCGGTATCTGCCTCGATGATCGTGAGATCAACGGTGCCACCGAGAGTGTGGCGTGATTCGAGCGCGATATAGCCGAGTTCGAACAGCTCCGGCTTCTCGTGATCCGGGTAGTAGTCGCCTTTGGTGGTGTCGTCAGGGGTGGCCGACCACGCGACGAAGTCGTCGACTGCACGGGTCGGGCGAAACGCATCCCAGACCAACAGGCCAAGGCCCTGCCCAACAAGCTCCCCCTGCACCGCGGCGAGCGCCTCGGCCGCCTCGGTGCGCAGGATCGCAACGTCGGGGTCGCTGTAGCCCTCAACGACCGCGCCGGTAAAGTTATTGCTCGTTGCGTACCTCGCGTCGATCACCACGTCAGGTGCGACCTCGCTGATGTATGAGAAGCCTTCGGGCAGCGCGGCAGCCTCGACACTCGGAGCAGGCGACTCCGCGGTCGGTGCGGGTGCCTCCAGCGTGGCCCCCGCACAACCAACCAGCAGGGCTGCGGCAAGCATGCCCGAAACGAGCGAGACCAGGGTTCGTGGGGTGTGCCGCGGCGCAATCATTGCACCAGCATAGTGGCCCCAGAATCAGTCGCGTGGGCGAATCGTCAGGTCGGTGAGCTGCGCATCGCGCGGCAGGTCAAGCATGGTGAGCATCCCGGTCACCACAGACTCGGGGTCGATGAACTTCGTCGGGTCGTACGGCTGTCCCTCTTGCTCGTGCACGAGTGCCTGCATCGGTGTCGCGGTGCGCCCGGGGTAGATCGTCGACACTCGAATGCCGTGTTCCGCCTCTTCCGCACGCAGTGCGTCGGCAAGCGCCTTCAGCCCGTGCTTCGAGGCCGCATAGGCCGACCAATCTGGTGAGGCCCGAAGGCCTGCCCCGGAGTTCACGAACAGCACCTGCCCACCCGCCTGGCGCAACGCTGGCAGCATGATTCGTGTCAGCTCTGCAGGAGCCACCAGGTTGACCTGCAACTGCCACATCCAAGAGCTCGAAGGCAGCGCATCGACCCGGCCGAGCTCAACCACGCCCGCGGCGTGGATCAGGGAGTCAAGTCGATCCGGCAGATCCTGTTCGCTGAGCACCTCAGCCAGTCGAGCTGGCGCGGCGAGGTCGGCGTGGACCGTCGCCGCCCCGGGAAACCGTTCACGCAGCACGCGTGCACGGTCTTCGTTTCGGGCGAGCAGCACGAGGTCGTCCCCACGATCAGTGAGGCGAGTCGCGAGTGCTGATCCGATGCCTGCGCCCGCACCGGTAATGAAATGAAGTGCCATGTCTCCATCTTGCCAGCGACTCGTCTTGCCAGCGTCTCCTCTTGGCGGTGCCTCGACTTGTCGGCGTCTCGTCTTGCGTGGGGCGCGCTATCGCACGATGAGGTGCACGGTGTTGCCCCACGGATCGACCGTCGTGAGCCCGCCCTCGGCGAGCTCATATGCGTGCCCGGCACCCTCAAGCCGTTCGACCATCTGCT
>JAAZFP010000329.1 GCA_012511645.1 Microbacteriaceae bacterium | reverse complement strand
GGCTCGTGTTGAGTCTCTGGGCTGGCCGCCATTCTGGAGTCGCCGACGCGTTGCTGCTCAATAGCCCGTGGCTTGAGCTGCAGCTGAGCAGTGTGGCGCGCAAAACGCTCGCCCCGGTGGTTGGAATTCGCGCGAAGCTCAGCCCGCACGTTGTTGCGCTGCCACAAATCGATCTGGGCTTCTACTGGCAGGCGCTCCGCTAGTGCTGCAGTGAAGTCGAGTTTTCGATCATCAAACACGAGTGGCGTCTCGAGAAGTCACCGATGGTGCGAGCAGGCTGGCTCAACACAGTGCTCGAGGGGCACACCACCATCAATGCGGGCATCGATGTGACGGTGCCCGTGTGTGTGCTGCTCTCGGCACGGTCACACTTTGGGCTGAGCTGGGATGATGCGATGTTGCGCGCCGACACGGTGCTTGAGGTCGACGGGGTTGCGAAGTCGGCCCTCAAACTTGGGTCATCAGTGACGGTCGAGCGCGTCGACGGGGCCCTGCACGATGTGTTTCTCTCGCACCCCGATGCGCGCGCCGATGCGTTCGCGCGCATGGAACGGTGGCTCATCGGATGGAACGCGGTCGCGCACTCCCCGCTTGTCCGATCTTCATCGCCGACGGCCGAGCCGGTAGGCTCACTAGATAACAATGAGGGTGACCCGGAGCATGGGTAACCCGGTGAAGGTAGCCCCATGAACACGAGAATGGCGCCAAGGCGCCAGGGCTCCGCGGGGGGAGACCGGGTGAAGGCTGCACGATGGAGATAAGAGTCGCGGCGTATGCCGTAGTTGAACGACGAGGCAAGTTGCTGCTGACGCACTGGCGTCGCGGCCACCTGCACGGCTGGACCCTGCCCGGTGGTGGGCTTGATCCAGGCGAGGATCCGCGGGATGCGGTCGTGCGTGAGGTCTATGAAGAGACCGGTCTTGAGGCGCGAGTCGGCAAGTTGCTCGGCGTTGACTCCCGAGTCATGGTGCGCGAGGAGGTGCCCGAGGGGGTTGACCCTGAACTGCACACCATTCGCATCATCTATCGGGCGAGCGCAAAAGATGGCCCGCTGCGACACGAGGTTGGCGGCAGCTCAGATGAGGCGCGGTGGGTGCCGATTCGCGAGTTGCGGTCGTTGCGCACGCTGTCGCTCGTGCAGACTGCCGTGCGCCTGGCAGGCATCGACACCCGTGGCCGCGGTCCCCGCAGACGTGGCGGAGGCGGTACGACGCCGAAACCCGCGAAATAGGAGCGAAAGACCCTACGGGCGATCTTCTGGGGCGACCCAGAGCTCGTCATCGGTGCGGAATGCCTGCCACAGCGTGTAGCCGACGGCCGCTGCCGCGGCAACGCCGGCACCGATCGCAAGCACGCGCAGCACACCATTCTTCTTCTTTGCGGGCTGCAGCAGGCCCTGACGCACACCGAAGGCTTCGATCTGGCGCGCAGCGTCGCGGTTCTCCATGCGGTCAAGCCCACGAACGGTACTGGCAAGCGCGGTGGCAAGCACGGGTGCGGCGAGCAGTCTGGCCTGGTCACCGAAGCGACGCGCGGCGCTGACGCCCCGATCGAGTGTCGGGCGCACGCCCTCAAGCGCCTCATTCACGCGGGGTACGACCACCTCGTTGCCAAGGTGCTTGGCCTGACGGCCAGCCTCGCCCGCGAGCAAGCCTGCGCTGCCCAACAGATCACGCTGCTCACTGATGAGAGCTTCGGCGTGGGCACGAAGCTTCTTGAGTTCGCGCTGGCGCTTGCGTGAGAGTGACATGGGTACCTCCGAATGGCGGATCATTGCTCGGTCTCGTGTGTCCACGCTACACGAACATGCTGAGCGCGCGCAGGCAATTGTGGCGCGCCGCAACAGGGATCATCGGCATCTCCCCCTCTCTGCAGGTTGCCAACAAGTTTTGAAGCGCCACCTCCTAGAATGGCTGCTATGAGCATTCACACCGCAGTAGCCACCATTCACACCAATCACGGCGATGTCGTGGTGAACCTGTTCGGCAATCACGCGCCGAAGACGGTGAAGAACTTCGTCGACCTTGCAAACAAAGGGTTCTATGACGGGGTCATCTTCCACCGCATCATTCAAGACTTCATGATTCAGGGCGGCGACCCCACCGGCACCGGCACCGGCGGCCCCGGCTATGTCTTCGACGACGAGATTCACCCTGAGCTCGTGTTCGACAAGCCGTACCAGCTGGCGATGGCCAACGCGGGCAAGCGCCCCGACCTCACCGGTCGTCTCGCTGGCACCAACGGTTCACAGTTTTTCATCACCACGATGGCTCCGTCATGGCTGAACGGCAACCACTCGATCTTCGGTGAGGTCGCCGACGACGAGTCGAAGGCCGTCATTGACGCAATCGCCGCAGTGCAGGTGGGCCCGAGCGACCGTCCGGTCGAAGACGTCGTCATGACCGGCGTCGACGTCGTCGAGGTCTAACAGGTGTCGTTTGGCGGTGGCTCTGCGCCTCAGTTTGGTGAGCGGGCAGAGCCCGGCCCCGAGGATCACTGTTACCGCCATCCCGACCGCGTCAGCTTTACGCTGTGCCAGCGGTGCGGGCGCACAATTTGTGCGGAGTGCCAATCGGTGTCATCGGTGGGGGTGCTGTGCTCCGACTGCGTGCGGGCGAGCGCCCCACCGGCGGCTGCGCGTCTGAAACGCTCGGCGCGGGTGACGCCCGCGAGGCTCGCCGATCGCGAGAAGCCGGTGGTGACCTATGCCATCATGATCGCCTGCGCGATTGTTTTTGCCGGTCAGTGGCTCACGGCATCGCTGCTCGACAATGAGGTGACTCGCGCCCTCTGGTACGCGCCGCTTTACTCGCTGCCCGAGTACTTTGAGCCGTGGCGCATGCTGACCTCGGTGTTCACGCACTCCACGAGCTTCCTGTTGCACATCCTGTTCAACATGTACGCGCTGTGGTTGTTTGGTCCCGGGCTTGAGCGCATGCTGGGCCGGGCGTGGTATCTGGCGCTGTACCTACTCTCGGGTCTCGGCGGATCGCTCGGCGTGATGCTGTGGGTGTACTTTGCCCCGAACGCACTCGCCGCACTTCAGACCCCAACGGTTGGCGCCTCGGGCGCGATCTTTGGGTTGTTCATGGCAACGCTGGTCGCCTATCGCGCCCACCGGGTGAATGTGACGTCGCTCGCGGTGCTGATCGGCATCAACTTCGCCATTGGGCTGATGCCGGGTGCTGCGATCTCGTGGCAGGCACACCTCGGCGGCATGGTGCTCGGTGCCCTCACGATGTGGGCATTCTTGGCGACGCGTGGGCCGCGGCTCAAGACTCGTCGAGTGTGGCTGACTCTTGCGATCGCCGCTGCGGTAGTGGCGTTGTCATTCGCCTACTTCGTAGTGTTCCCGCTGTCGCTCACCTAAGGAGTGCGACGCGGCCGAACACGAGCACGTTATCCACAGGCTTATTCACACTGGGGAGAACTACACGGGTGTAATTCGTGGTTACTTCCACCACGGGGTCATCATGAACCCGATCAGCACAAAGCCGAAGCCAATGAAGATGTTTGCCTGACCAAAGGCGGGCACGGGCCACGGAGTCGCTGAGCCACTGGTGATGTAGTAGACCACGATCCAGATGAGCCCGAGCAGCATGAACCCAAACATGAGGGGCTTAAACCACACTGGGTTTGGTGCCTCGCGCCGAATCGCGTCGGCCTCTTCTTTGCTGAGTTTGTTCACTTGCTTCGAAGCGCGCTTGTTCACATCTTTTGCTGCTGCAGCCATGCGAACGATTCTAGCCGCATCGGCTCATGCTCAGCGACCGACCGTAGAATGTGGCTATGAGTGGACGACACCGGATACGCACCAAACGCGCATCGTTGAGTCCACTGACCGTGATTGGTGAGTTGCTGCTCGCGTGTGGCCTCATCATCGTGGGCTACATCCTGTGGCAGCCGTGGTACACGGGTGTCATCGTGCAGGGTGAGCAGCGGCAGCTTGCCGCCGAAACCTCGCAGGTGCTGCGGGATGCGGCGCCAACCGCAGAAGAGGTTGCCGCGTGGCAGGGCGAAACACCGGTGGCGGCCCGTGCCGCCGCAAACGAGGTGTTTGCAAACATGTATGTGCCAGCTTTCGGTGAGACCTTCGTGAACCGCATCGCAGAGGGCACCTCGCGGTATGACGTGCTGAACGTCAGCGAGAAGGGCATCGGTCGCTATGAGACGACGCAGATGCCTGGCGAAGCGGGCAACTTTGCGGTCGCTGCGCATCGCTCGGGCCCGCGAACGACTCCGTTTAAAGAGGTCATGAACCTTCGGGTGGGTGATCCGATCTTCATTGAGACCGCCGAGGGGTGGTACACCTACCGATACCGCTCGCTCGAATATGTGCTGCCGCACGAGGTTGACGTGCTGTCACCGTTCCCACGCATCGAGGGGGTGCCGGGCGAGGATCAGATTTTGACGCTGACCACCTGTCACCCGAAAGATTTTGGCTCTGACGAGCGGGTCATTGCGTATGCGGTGCTCGAAAGCTTTCAGCCCGCGACGCTCGGAGTGCCGGCTGAGCTGCTTGAATTGAACCCGTCGCTGGGAGGGGTGTAGCCGTGTTCTCGCTGCTGTGGAGATTCTTGCCGGGCCCTGCATGGCTGCGGATTGTGGTGCTGCTTGTCGTGCTCGCGGCTGCGGTGTACGGTTTGATCTTCTACGGCTACCCGTGGGCGGCAGAGTTTCTTGAAGAAGACGATTTCTCAACGGTGGGTGATGGTGCATGACGCGAATCCTGGTCATTGATAACTACGACAGCTTTGTCTACACGCTGAACGGCTATCTGCAGCAGCTCGGCGCTGAGACCCAGGTCATTCGCAACGACGATGTCTCCATTGCTCAGCTCGAGCAGCTGGTCAGTGAAGTTGACGGGGTGCTCATCTCACCCGGGCCTGGCACCCCCACCGATGCGGGTGTGTCGATCTCTATGGTGGAACTCGCGCTGCGCACCGGTGTGCCGCTGCTCGGCGTGTGTCTCGGTCATCAGGCGATCGCCGAGGCTTTCGGCGCGACGGTTACCCACGCAGACGAGTTGATGCACGGCAAGGTGTCACAGGTGGTGCATACGGGTGATGCGTTCTTTGACGGTGTCGAGCCCAGTTTTCAAGCCACCCGCTATCACTCACTCGCGGTGGTGCGAGCCACGGTGCCAGAAGACTTGATCATCACCGCGCAGACCGCTGAGGGTGTGATCATGGCGCTGCGTCACCGCGAGCAGCCGATTTATGGGGTGCAGTATCACCCGGAGTCGGTGCTCACCGAAGGCGGGTACCGACAGCTTGGCAACTGGCTCACCGTGTGCGGCGCGGTAAATGCCGCCGAGATCGCCGCGACGCTCTCCCCGCTGGTCGGCAGGAAGTAGTCGTCCTCGACGAATGAGTCGACGTCGAGTCAGCCCGAGCAGTAGGTCAGGCTGACTTCTGATCGCTGCGGCTGCTGGCCCACGAGCGACTGCTCGATCACCGGGAAGCTCGGCTCTCGAGCACACGAAGCGTTGGGTACCGGCGTCACGTTTGCGAGTGTCTCCAGCATCGAGCGGGCCACATCGAGTGCTTGTCCGCGAACGTCGGGGAGCACCACGAGCCCGCTTGCGACCGTCACCGCGACCGAGCTGCCGCGGTCGACTGCCTCACCTGGTGCGGGTGACACGTCGAGCACGCGGTTTGCCACCGCTGACGGGTCGTCCGTCTGCGTCACGCTGCCTACACTCAGCCCGATCGCCTCGAGTTCCTCTGTGTACTGTTCAAGCGAAAGCCTGCCAAACTCGGGCACCTTCGGGTGCTCTGGTCCAGTCGAGACAAAGAGGGTCACCTCGGAGTCGGCGGCGGTACGGGTGCCAGCTTCGGGGTCGGTGCTGATGACGTGGCCAGCCTCAACCTCATCGTCCATGCGTTCTTCAACGATGGGAATCAGCTCGAGTTCGATGAGCTCTTCGATGGCGAGTTGTTGTTCGACACCTGCCAAATTGGGAATCAGCTTGCTGGTGTCAGGCACGAACGAGTTCGGCACCATATTCACCACCCAGAAGGCAACTGCGCCAATCACCGCAACGATCGTGAGTATCGCAGCCCACACCCACATCACGGGTGGGCGACTCTGCGATCGGGTCGATCCACCGGTTTCAGAGAGGCGACGCAGCGCCAACTCTGACTCTGATGCATCTTCTGCGCTGCTGAACAGCACCGATGAGTCGTCTGGCTCATCATCGAGCTGTGGCATGGTGCCGGCGGCGGCAAGCCGCAGCGCCTCGCGAAACTCGGACGCGGTTTGAAAGCGTCGGTTGCGATCTTTTGCGAGCGCGTAGAGGACCACTCGATCAAGCTCGGGGCTGATCTCGGCATTGTGCGTGCTCGGAGGCTGCGGCCGCTCACTCACATGCTGGTAGGCAACGGCCACGGCAGAATCGCCGCGAAATGGCACTACCCCGCTGAGCAGCTCATACAGGAGCACGCCCGCTGAGTAGAGGTCGGTGCGGGTGTCGACGGTCTCACCCTTGGCCTGCTCGGGCGAGAAATATGCTGCCGTGCCGAGAATCGCGGTTGTCTGCTGCACCGTCGAAGAGGTTTCTGATACCGCTCGAGCAATGCCGAAATCCATCACCTTCACCTGGCCGGTGCGGGTGATCATGATGTTGGCGGGCTTGATATCGCGGTGCACAATGCCGGCACGGTGCGAGTATTCGAGCGCAGTGAGCACGGCATCGACCACCCGGCACGCCTCAGCGATGCTGAGCTTCTCACCGTTCGCGGTCATCGCGCGAAGGTCTTGCCCGTCAACGAACTCCATCACAATGTATGGCAACCGCTGGGGGCCGTCAGCAGACTGAATCAGGTCATCGCCGGCATCGAGCACGCGCACCACACTGGGGTGGGCGAGGCGTGACGCAGACTGTGCCTCTTGACGAAACCGCGAGCGAAACTGCTCGTCATTCGCAAGGTTCGCCCGCATGATCTTGATCGCGACGTCCCGGCCGAGCTTCACGTCGGTGCCACGATACACGGTCGACATGCCGCCTTGGCCAAGCAGTTCGCCGATCGCATAGCGACCAGAGAGCTTGCGCTGCGAACCTGAGGCGGCGGTCTGCGACATCGGTGGGTTCTCCTGTGGGTGACTGATTTCTTCAGTGTAGGCGTGAATGGTCACGCCCAGTGACGACTTGGGCTAGTTCTCTGGATCGGGAACTGGCTCGGGATCTGGGTCTGGGTCTGGGGCCGGAGCCTGCACGGTGATCGAGACCGGGTCAGATGCGGGTGACACCCGAGTGACCGAGGATCCGTTGCCGCAGGTCACGGTGTAGCTCACCGTCGCGGTGCCGGCCTGGGCGCCAGCGACCAACGTGACGTTGGTGGACTGCGTCGAACCGGGCCCGTCTGCGACGGGGCCGCCGTAGGTCAGCGTGTAGGCCTGCACGGTGAGCCCAGTGGGACAGGTCGCAACGGCCCAGCTCACGTTTGCTTGGCCGCCGGTGGTGACCGTCGTGGGGTTCGCGGTGGTGGTGGCAGGCTTTGCGACATCGCCGAAGCGCACGCTGTAGGTGACCACGACGCGCTGATCAAACTTCACCTTTTGGCCGGTGGGGTTGACCCCGGTCACCTTGTTCTCATCCTCGTCGGGGCCAGGGTTGCCCGCCTGCTTCTCGACGTTGGTGAAACCGCGGCCTTCGAGCAGCCCGACGACCTCATCAACGTTCTTGCCGATGAGATCTTTGGAGTCGATCGCCGCGCTGTCAGCTGCGGTGGTCGTGGGCTTTGTGGTGGTCTGCGTGGTCTTCGTGGGCTCGGGATCGCCGCCGCCAGCGTTCAGCAGCGCAAACGCGGTGCCGCCGCCGATCAGCAGAATCAGCACGCCAAGGGTGACGAGCGGCCAGGTCCACGGGCTGCGCTTCTTCTTGCCGTCTTCACCGTCGCCATCTGACGCACCATCGCCGCCGTGAGCAGCGCCCGCTACCGCAGCTGCGCCCGCGCCGAGTGCGGCACCACCGAGCACCTGGGTCTGCGGCAGCGCGGTCGTTGTGGCATCGTCGGCCGCGGCTGGCATGACCTGCGTGGCATCGACAGCGGGAGCCCCGGCCACGGCAGGAACATAGCTGGCTGCGAGCGGCACATTGCCGCGGTGCAGCGCGGTCGCCGCCTGGGCGAGCTTCGCCGCGGTCGCGGGGCGATCTGCAGGGTCTTTTGCGAGGCAGGCGAGCACGAGCCGCTGCACGGGCGCAGGCACATCGTCGGGAAGCGGCGGAGGCGTGTCATTGATCTGCGCCATTGCGATTGCGACCTGTGACTCCCCGGTGAAGGGGCGCTTGCCAGCGAGGCACTCGTACGCGACGATGCCGAGCGAGTAGACATCGGTCAACGCGGTTGCCGTGTGACCGCTCGCCTGCTCGGGGGCCAAGTACTGCACCGTTCCCATCACCTGACCGGTGGCGGTGAGTGGCACCTGGTCGGCGATGCGCGCGATGCCGAAGTCGGTGATCTTGACGCGACCCTCAGGGGTGATGAGCAGGTTGCCCGGCTTAATGTCGCGGTGCACGAGACCAGCGTCATGCGCGGCCTGTAGCGCTGTTGCGGTTTGCGCGACGATGCCGAGCACGCGGTCGGAGGGAAGCCTGCCCTCGCGCTCGATGATCGCCGAGAGTGGTTCGCCGGGAACGAGCTCCATCACGATGTAGGCCGATCCCTGCTCTTCGCCGTAGTCGAACACGTTGGCGATGCCCTCGTGATTGACGAGTGCGGCGTGGCGGGCCTCGGCGCGAAAGCGCTCGAGAAAGCCCGGGTCGCCCATGTACTCATCTTTCAGAATCTTGATGGCGACGGTGCGACCAATGATGCTGTCGCTGGCGTTCCATACCTCGCCCATTCCGCCGATGGCAATGCGCGAGCTCAGCTCGTAGCGCCCCCCGAAGGTCATTCCTGATGCTGGTCTCATTGGTTCAACACCGCTTCCATTATTTGTTTTCCGATTTCGACGGAAAGCTGTGAGCTCCCCGCAAATCCATGGGCGGCCCCGCCGCCGTTTTCGATCACCACGGCAACGGCGACGCGGCGATCATCTCGCTCGGCGTAGCCCGTAAACCAGAGCGTATAGGGCAATTGGTCACCGTTCGCATCGAGACCGTTCTCGGCGGTGCCAGTTTTGCCACCAACGCGCGCGCCCTCGATCTGTGCGGCCCGCGCCGAACCGTTCGGCGCGGTGACGACCTGTTCCATCATGCTCTGCATCGATGTCGCAGTGCTCGGCGAAATTGGCGTTGAGAGCTCGGTCGGCTCAAACGCGCTCTCGGTGCGCAGATCGGGCGTGATGACTCGGCTCACAAGTTCTGGCTGCATCACGACGCCGTCATTTGCGATGCCTGCCGACACCATGGCGATCTGCAGCGGAGTGGAACGAACATCGAGCTGGCCGATCGACGAGAGTGCGGCCTGCGCTCCGTCGGTGGGGTTCGGAGCAACGCTCGGGGTCACCGTCAGCGGCACCGAGAGCTCTTGCTCGAACCCAAAGGCGCGAGCCATGTCGGGCACCACGTTGCGATCCATGCTGAGCGTGAGCTCGGCGATGGGAATGTTGCACGAACGAACCATCGCCTGCATGAGGGTGGTCTCGGTGCCGTCGCTGCAGGTGCCGTTCCACGAGTTAGTGAGCACCGCCGACGACTGCGGCAGCTGAAGCGTGGCCGGGTCTGGGAAGGTGCTTTCGGGGGTCGCGGCGCCGCTCTCAATCGCTGCTGCTGCCACGATGAGCTTGTAGGTCGAGCCGGGGTGATAGAGATCGCCGCCGATGGTGCGATTAAAGAGCGGGTTATCAGGATCGCCCTCGAGCTCGGCGGAGTTAGCGATAACCTGTGCGTTGCTATTGAGCGAGAGCAGGCTCGGATCGTAACTGGGGCTGGACGCCATGGCCAGAATCTCGCCGGTCTCGTAGTCGAGGGCAACTGCGGCCCCTTCGAAGCCCGCGAGGCCCTCCCAGGCGACCGCCTGCGCCTCTGGCAGTATCGTGGTTTCGACCGAGTTGCCCTGCGGCTCTTCGCCCGTTATGGTGCGCAGCAGTCGCGTGAAGAACTGCGAGCCGCTGAGCCCCGAGAGCTGCTGATTCATCGCTGACTCGAGCCCCGTCATGCCCTGATAGCGCGAGAAGTAGCCGGTGATCGGCGCATACATGGGCCCATCAGCGTACTGGCGCTGGAATCGGAACTCGTCTCCGGTCGGAGTCGAGTATGCGACCGGGTTGCCGGCGACGAGGATCGATCCTCGCTCGACCTTGTAGCTGTTTTTGATGCTGCGCTGGTTGTACTCGTTGTCACGCAACTCATCGGCTGCCACAAACTGAATCATGGTGACCGAGAAGAAGAGCACGATGAACATCGCGAACACGGTGCGCGAGATGGCCTTTAACTGCTTGTTCATGAGCGAATCACCAGCTTCGGGCGGTTGCGCACGGAGTTTGACATGCGCAGCAACAGGGCGATGATGATCCAGTTCGACACCAGCGACGAGCCGCCGGCTGCGAGAAACGGCAGCGTCAGGCCGGTCAGGGGAATGACGCGGGTCACGCCGCCGACCACAATGAACACCTGCAGCGCGATCGCGAA
Organism: Microbacteriaceae bacterium; assembly: GCA_012511645.1. Classification (GTDB taxonomy): domain Bacteria; phylum Actinomycetota; class Actinomycetes; order Actinomycetales; family Microbacteriaceae; genus Leucobacter. The sequence goes on along the minus strand of JAAZFP010000329.1, from coordinate 9,483 downwards.
CCCAAGGCCCGCTGAGAGCAGCTTGCCAAAGTCATCCTGGCCCGCGAACCCGATGCGCAGCGCGCGGCCGATGAGCAGCAGGTACGCGGCGAGAATCATGAACAGGCCGATGAGGCCCAGCTCTTCACCGAGGCTTGCAAAAATGTAGTCGTTCTCGGCAAAGGGGGTGTCGGTGGGGAAGCCCTGACCCAGGCCGGTGCCGGTCATGCCGCCATTAGCCATGCCAAAGAGCCCCTGCACAAGCTGATAGCTCGCGCCGAGCGGATCAGCGAAGGGGTCGAGCCAGTTCGCAAAACGGTTGCCCACATAGCTGAGCGTCTGGCTCGCAATGATGCCACCCGCCAAGAACAGACCCACGCCGATGACGACCCAGCCGGCACGACCGGTCGCGAGGTAGAGCATCGAGACGAACAGGCCGAAGTAGAGCAGCGAGGTGCCGAGGTCGCGCTGAAACACGAGCACCGCCATCGCGAGCAGCCAGAACACTATGATTGGGCCGAGGTCGCGACCGCGCGGAAACCTGATCCACAGCACCTTCTTGCCCACCATGGAGAGTGCGTCGGCGTTGCGCACCAGGTAGCCGGCGAAGAAGATTGCGAGCAGAATCTTTGCGATCTCGCCCGGTTGAAAGGTGAAGGAGCCGATGCTGATCCACACCTGCGCACCGTTGACCTCGAGCCCGAGGCCCGGCACCATCGGCAAGAGCAGCAGGATGAGCGCGCTCAACCCAAACAGGTAGGTGTAGCGGTAGAGCATGAGGTGGTTGCGCACCACGGCGAGCACCGCAATCGCCGCAACCACGGCGATGGTTGCCCAGACCAGCTGGCGCACCGCGAACGAGTCCCAGCCGCTTTCGCCGTTGGCAAGGTCTATGCGATAGAGCTGGGCGATGCCGAGGGTGTTCAACATGACCGCGATCGGCAGAATCAGCGGATCGGCGTCGGGGGCCGTACGGCGCACGGTGAAGTGCAGGCCCAGCACCGCAAGAATGAATAGCGCGCCCGTCGGTGCGAGGGTCGTGGTGATGGTTTCGTTTATGGTGAGGTCGACAATCATCACCGCCGCAACGCCGACGATCAACGCGAAAACGATGAGGGAGAGCTCCAGGCCTCGCAGTAGGCGCGGCGCGCGAATCGCGGTGATGCGCTGCAGCACCGTTTCGCTGGTGCGCGGGTTTTTCTGCTTGGTCTCGGTCACGGCTCTTGCACCCCCAAGCGGGTGACAATGTCGCGGGCCTCTGTGAGCGACCCCGCGCTCAGCGTGCGCTCGACCTGGCGTCGTTCGAGCCCGTCGAGTGCGCTCAGCGGGATCTCGGTGTTCTCGGCCACCGAGCTCAGCGAGAGCGACCCGATGCCCTGTTGCACACCGCGATAAATGATGACGGTCTCGCCATCGGTGCCAACGAAGTAGCGGGTCTGGGTCCACTGGTAGCCCACGGCGAGCCCGCCGAGCAACACAGCGACGACGGCAAGCAGGCCAACCGCCCAGAACAAGCGGCGCCTGCGGTTGCGCCGTTTCGTTTCGGCGATGAGCTCTTGCAGGTACTCGTCAACGCGCGGCTCGAAGTGGCTCTCTTCGGCCGGCTGTGCGCGCCGCACGACACGACGTCGACCCATCAGCCGCATGCGGGCGGTGCTGATCCCAGCGCCCTCATCATCGGGTTCGGTGGTAGCTGAGCCCGCGAGTCGGGGAGTGCCGGGAGTGCTGTGCGACTCGGGGTCGTCATGCGTTTCAACGAGGGTGACCGTCACGTTGTCTGGCGCGCCGAATGAGAGACTTTTGTCGATGAGCTCGTCGACGGCGCCCTGCAGCGACGTGCGTCGCACCAGAATGCGCTCAATATCGTCGTCTTCGACGTACCCGCAGAGACCGTCTGAACACAGCAGCCAGAGATCACCGGGACGTGTCTCGAGCACCTCGGTGTCAATGTCAGGCGAACTGTCGACATCGCCGAGCACGCGCAGCAGCACTGAGCGGCGCGGGTGGGTTTTCGCCTCTTCTTCGGTGATGCGGCCACTGTCGACAAGGCGCTGCACAAACGTGTGATCCTTGGTGACCTGTCGCATTCTGCCGTCACGCAGCAGGTAGAGGCGCGAGTCGCCAATGTGGGCGAGCGCGAGTTGGTTGCCCACCGTGAAAAACCCGCAGAAAGTGGTGCCCATGCCAGAGAGCTCGGGGCGCTCGCCGACGGTGGCGCGCAGCATGCGATTCGCTTTGAGCAGTGAATCAGCGAGATAGGCGGCTGCCTTCGAGGGGCTCTCGGGGATCACCGCCGCTGAGGCATCATCGTCAGTGGTCTCGAGTGGTGGGTCAAGCCTCGCGATCGCGCGGGTGGTCAGCGCTGAGGCGACATCGCCGCCGGCGTGCCCGCCCATGCCGTCGGCAACCAGAAACAGGCGGTTGCCCGCATAGCCTGAGTCCTGGTTGTTTGAGCGGACCATTCCGACATGACTGCCGATGGCGCTCTCGAAGCCGACCGCCACGCTTAGGGCCTCAACTCAAACGTGGTCGTGCCGATCGTGACCGGCGTGTGGGTCGGCACGGAGACGGTGCCGACGACCCGACTGCCGTTGACCTTGGTGCCGTTGGTTGAGTCGAGGTCGGTGAGCAGCCAGCGGTCACCGCTGCGCTGAAGCTTTGCGTGGTAGGTCGAGGTGTACTCGTCAACGATGGCAAGCGTGGAGTCGTTGCTGCGGCCGATAGTAATGACGTCATCGTCGAGCGGCAGCGTGGTGCCGGTTGCGGGGCCGGTCAAGATGACGAGCGTGCGCGGAGTGTCTGAGTCGGCCGCGGTGGGCAGCGCGCCACCTGATGGGGTGATCGGCGACGCAGCAGGGGCCGCTGCGGCTGCCACTACCGGTGCCGGTGCTGCGACGTCGGCGCCCTGGCGAGCACTCGCCTCACCCGGGAGTTTGCGCACCGGCGCGCCAAACAGATCACTGCGCAGTGCGTAGACAATCGCCAAAATGAACAACCACAGCAGCAGCAAAAAGCCGATCCGCATGATCATGAGGGTGAGTTCACTAACAGGCCCCTCCAGAAATCTTCATCGATTGAGGGTGCGGTGTTGCTCGGTGTTGCGTTGCGTGGTGCAGAGCTGCGTGATGAGGGCTGCTGCGGCCCCGGGCGGGCTGCTCTGCTTCCGCCATCAGGCAACAACCGGAATGTCAGCTGTGTCTGGCCGATCGTAAACACCGTGTCGGGGCTCAGCGCTGCCTCACGAAAACGCTGGCCGTTGATCTTTGTGCCGTTCGTTGACCCAAGATCACGGGCGATGCCCGCCGTGCCATCCCAGATGAGCTGCAAATGCTGTCGTGATGCCGCGCCGTCGGTGACCCGAATGTCTGCTTCGCTGCCGCGCCCGACAATGGTTGCGCCCTTGCGCAGCGGGTGTCTGACCCCATCAACTTCGATCACAGCAACCCACGATACCGAGCCTTCGACCTGCGCCGCATCAATCTGCAACACACCTGTCGTCAGAGAGGAGTCGCGCTCGATCACCACACTCGGATCGCCGAGCAGCTGGTAACCCTGTCGCTTCGCGTGTTTGGCAACCACCGCAACGAGTTCGCGCTCAAGCGTGCCACCCATGCGCGCCAGCCGATCGGCGTCAGCGTCGCCAACGCGCACCACAAACGAGTTTGGTGCAAGCACGCGGTCGCGATCCACGATCACCGAGCCGATGTCGAGCTCGCGCTTGAGCGCAGCCGAGATCTCGACGGGCTGCACGCCCGACCGAAAGGTGCGGGCGAAGGCGCCATTGACGGCTCGTTCGAGCCCGCGCTCAACGCTGTCAAGAATGCCCATGGCTGTCGCCCTCCTTCGCAGACATGCTACCTGCATGTGCTTAAAGCATCGCGTGCACGCGAGGGGATGCAGGAAATGAGCCGGGATGGCAGAATCTCGACTGTGAACATGCAGCAGTTGCTCGAAGGAGCAAACCCCAGCCGAGAATCAGTGATGCAACGAAACTCGGTGACCGTGCTCGGCCCCAAAGATACACCAGTGCTCGTGTTTGCCCACGGGTATGGCACGGACCAGTCGACCTGGCGCAGTATCGCCGAGACATTCGCGGATGAGTACCGCGTCGTGCTCTTTGACTATGTCGGGTCGGGTGCGTCTGATCTCAGCATCGTATGATGCGCAGCGGTATGACTCGCTGAGCGGCTACGCGCAAGATCTCATTGAGGTCATCGATGCGGTGGGGGCCACCGATGTGCTGTTGGTGGCGCACTCGGTCAGCGGCATGATTAGCGCGCTCGCCTCAATAGAGCGACCCGAACTGTTCAAAAAGATCTTGATGGTGTGCCCGTCACCGCGCTACGTTGACGACGGCGACTATGTGGGCGGCTTCTCGCGTGACGATGTGCTTGGTCTGATCGCCGGAATCGAAGCGAACCAGCCCGCATGGGCGGCGTCTCTCGCGCCCGCGGTCACCAACCGTGATGACCTGCCCGAGGTCACCGACCGGGTGCGCGGTTATTTCGCGGCCACCCCGCAGCATGTGGCAAAGCACTTTGCGCGCGTCGTGTTTCTCAGCGACGTGCGTCACCGGCTTGCTGAGGTGCCCGCCTCGTGCGTGGTGCTGCAGTCGACCGGTGACATCATTTGCCCGCCGCACATCGGCAGCTATCTCAGGGATCACATTCGCGACTGCGAGCTCGTCGAGTTGAAGAGCGCGGGTCACTTTGTGCACCTCACCGAGCCTGCGCTGATCACCTCACACATCCAGGCGTTGCTGTGACAGATGTGTATGAGCAGCTGGTTGACCATGCCCCGGTAGGCCTGCTGACGATCTCGCTCGGTGGCGTGATCCTCGCCTATAACCGACGAATGGCAACGTGGCTACACGAGCACAACGGAGCCGAAACTGACACCTTTGTTGGTCGCAACATAGTGGACTGGCTCACGCCTTCAACGCGCATGCTGTATGAAACTCGGGTGATGCCGCAGATTCTCTCGACGGGAAGCGTGCGTGAGGCAGTGATTGAGATCAAAGGGCCCGACGGCTCCCGGGTGCCATTTTTGATGAACGCCGAGGTGGCTGAGGGAGACGGCGAGACGCACCTGCGGGCGGCGCTTCTCGCCGCACCGGGCCGCATCGCGTTTGAACGTGAGGTGGTGCAGGCCAGACACGACGCCGAAGTGGCGAGCGAGGCACTGTCGCTGATGCAGGATGCCACCAGCAAACTCGCGGTCGCGCAGGGTGTTGATGATCTTGGTGAGGTGCTGGTTGAGGCGGCCGGTCGAGCCACCCATGCTGCATGGACTTCAGTGCGCATCGAAGAAACCGTTGCTGACGGTATGTCGACGGTGATGCGCCAGTGGGGCACGACCCCCGCTGGTGCTCACCCCAATCATCGACGTGCGAGAGGATGAGACGCGAGGCATCGGCGAGATCAGCTGTTGGTTTCGCCGGCCACGCACCCTTGAACCGCAGGTGCTGCACACCCTTGAGTCACTGGCTGTGCAGGCAGAGCTCGTGCTCGACCACCTAGCGCTGCAAGACCGCATTCGACATCGCGCCCTGCACGATGGTCTGACGGGGCTTGCAAATCGCATCTTGCTCGAAGAGCAGCTCGAACAGATTCTGTCGCAGAGTCGACGCAACCAGCAGGCCTGCGCCGTGCTCTTTCTCGACCTCGACGGTTTTAAGAAGATTAACGACCAGCTGGGCCACGCGGTCGGTGATGAGGTGCTGATCACCGTCGCGGATCGGCTGCGCGCGACCTGTCGCTCGGGTGAGGTGGTGAGCCGACTCGGTGGTGATGAATTTGTGATCGCCGCAGCAGACTTGGACGAAGAAGGCGCCGCGCAGCTCGCCGAACGAGTGTGGCAGGTCGTGCGGGCATCGCTCGAAGGGTCGGCCGCCGGCATGCCATTGTCGAGCAGTGTCGGTGTGATGACCTGGGATCCAGCGTCAGATGCCCCGACGCCAACCTCGTCGTCGCTGCTCGCTGCGGCCGACGCCGCGATGTATGAGGTAAAGCGCACGGGTCGCGACGCGGTGTTCATACGCGCGTGGCAAGGGTAGCGCCGAACCCAGCGCGGCTGACACCGTGACCGGCACGGGCTCGGCCTTGACATTTTGGTGGATCGGATGACGCTTGCTAAGCTAATCGAGTTATGCAGAACGAAAGTCCTGCGCAACAACTCGCGCGAGTGGCGGAATTGGCAGACGCGCTGGCTTCAGGTGCCAGTGCCCGCAAGGGCGTGGGGGTTCAAGTCCCCCCTCGCGCACGAACGAAAAATGGCCTCTGATCAGGAGTTTTATACTCCGGGTCGGGGGTCATTTTCGTGCCATGTGCTGAGATATGTGCTAAGCCCCACCGAGATGGGCCGCGAAGCGGTCTGCTGCGGCTTTCTGCATCGTCGGGGTGACATGGCTGTAGATGTTCATCGTGGTCGTGATGGTGGAGTGCCCGAGGCGCTCCTGTACCACCTTGGGGTGCTCGCCCAACTCCAGCAGGAGTGTGGCGTGCGTGTGCCGCAGCCCCTTGATCGTCACGCGGGGCAGCGTGGGGTGTTTCTTGATGATCCACTTCATGCGGCGATCCCAGCGGCTTGTCATCGCATCTGGTGACCGGATGCCGCCTTCGTCGTCACCGAACACATACGCGTCAGCCTTCGCGAGGTCGAACGACACCTCAGCACGAGCGACCTTGTACGTGGCGAGCACTTTGAGGGTGTCGGCGTCCACGTCGATCACGCGGGCGTTGCCCGTCTTCGTGGTCTTGGTGGTCGTCCAGTCCTCGGTGTTCACCGCCCGTCGGATGCTGACCCTGCCGGTTCTGGTGTTGATGTCGTTCCATCTGAGAGCGAGAGCTTCCGAACGCCGCATCCCCGTGTAGGCGATCAGTCGCCACAGCGGGAACAATTCGTCTTTCAGCTCCTTCTCGTTCCAGGTGAGGAACGTGGTGAGCTGTTCGCCCGTCCAGGTCACGATTTCCGGTTTCTGCGCCCGTACCTGTGACGACTTCGGGGCGTTCACGGTGCGCTTCTTCTTCGCGGGGTTCACCGTCAGCAGCCCGTCATCGATCGCGGCATCGAGGATCGCGCCGAGTACAACATGCACCTTGTGGATGCTGTTGGCCGAGAGCGGTTTGCCCTTGCCGTACTCGTCCTTGCGCCCGCTCTTCTCCAACTCCCGGTAGTGGGAGCCGATGCGGGTGGCGGTGAGCTTGTCGATCCTGATGCGGCCCAGGTCGGGGGTGATGTGGTTGCGGATGATCTTCCGGTACCCCTTGATCGTGGAATCAGCCAACCGCAGCGACGACGCCCAATCCTCGGCATACACCGCGATGGTCGGGGTTTTGCCTTGGAACTTCTCGTTCCGTGCCCGCTTCTTGAGCGCTTCGGTGAGCGCGGCCTGTGCTTCTTCGAGGTCGGTGAACCCGCCACGGGTCAACCGCTTCTCACCAAGCTCGGGCTTCTCCGGGTCGATGAGCACATAGATCTGGAACTTCCACCGCTTGCCTTTGCGGGTCTGGTAGTCGGCCAGTGATCCGGCGTGACGGGATCGGGATCGTCGCTGTTGCTTCACCCCCTTGTGCGCGGTGGCCGCCTCATTGGGGGGCGGGATGGGGTGCTCTGCCATGTTTCTTTCTCCTTTCCCTGGTGTGGATGAGTCCGCGCCACCTGACAGGCGGTGCAGTGACTTGCGAGCTTCGCTACTCGACGGCGAGGGTGGCGTTCGGGTCGACCTGCAAGAGTCTGCCGGTGGCGTGAGCTTCGCGGGCGTCCTGGGTGTCGTAGCGCTCCTGGTACACCTCGCGCGGGGTGACGCCGACCTGCCCGTTGTCGTAGCTGGTGAGCATCTGTTCCGCCCACCGCTTCGCACTGATCGCAGTGAACCGCTGCTCCTTCCAATACCTGACCAGATCATCCGTGGTGAGCTTCACGTTGCCTGCGATCCATGCCTGTAGTTCTTCGGGCAGGTAGGACTCCGGCACCCCGGTCAGGTTCACCGCCTCCGCTGGCGGGGTGAGAAGCGCCGCTGGGGTAGTGCGCAAGACGTAGGCGAGGGCGGTGAGGTCGTCCACGTCCACGCGCCGGTCACCGTTCTCGATCTTGCTGATCCCCGACGGCGACAGCTTCCGCCCCGCCTCGGTCATCAGCCTCGCGGCGGTGCGCACGTCCATGCCGATCGCTTGCCGTGCGGCGCGGAGGTTCGCGGAGACGTGCGTGTGTGTGATGCCAGCGGGATTACCCCGCACCCGATCTGTTTCCATACTAGGAACATACAAGCCCGCTCTTGACTCGTCAAGCCCCGTGATGTACTTTTAGGAACTATTCACACCATCTTGGAAACAGGAGGACGAGATGCGCACCGTGACTGTCACTCTGGACGATCTGCGCCGGTCGCGCAGCGCCGTCATCACCCGCACCGAAGCCGCCGCCGCACTCGGCGTCGATCCGCGAACCATCACCGCGAGCATCGACAACGGCACCATCCCCTCCGTCCGACTCGGACGCCGGGTTGTGATCCCGCGCGAGAAGTTCCTCGCCCTCTTCGCAGACACCCCGGCCGACAACAGCGAGCCCTGACGCTCCGCTGCCGGTGGTGCCGAATCGACACCACCGCTCCCGGCTTCCCTGCGAATGTCGGTGCCGAGACGTAGACTGATCTGAGAACGCCGACCACAAGGAGGCACCCCGAATGGCTCTCAAGACCCCTGTATCCGAGGCCCATGTCCGGCGCGTGCTCGCCGAGGTCGAGGCCGGGCAAGAGACGGCCGGGGCCGTCGTCACTGAGGCGGATCGGGAGATTGCCCGCCGCCAGGTGCGCGGGGAGCTGTCCGGGGATGAGGCGGTGCGCGAGGCGATCGCAGCCGCGCTCGACCGCTTCCCCGAGAAGTAACCCGTCGGGGCAGGAGCACCAGTGCCCGACCGCTACAGCTACCCGAACAGCCTTGTTCTCATCAACAAGCTCGGCATCACCGACTACGACCGTTGGAAGGCCGTCGAGACGGCCGCGATCCATCAGCGCATGGTCGAACTCACCGAGCACCCCATCCCCGGCCGCTTCGACCTCGCCCACTTGCAGGCCATCCACCGGCACCTGACGCAGGATCTCTATGTCTGGGGTGGCGACATTCGCGACACCGACACCCACCCCGGCGGCACCGGCATCGCGCACTGCCGCCCACAGTTCATCGCGCCCGAGGCCGAGCGCGTCTTCGACGCACTCGCCGCCCGCGACTACCTGCGCGGTCTGGATGCGGATGCGTTCTCTGACGGGCTGGCTTGGGTGTGGGGTGAGACGACGGCGATTCATCCGTTCCGTGACGTGAACACGCGCAGTCAGCACATCATGTTCAACCAGCTCGCCCGCGATGCCGGATGGATCATCGACTGGTCGCAGATTCCCGGCGACGTATTCGCCCACGCCCGCACCCTCGCCATCGTGGAAGATCACTCCGGCATCGACGCCCTGATCCGCCCGAACCTGCACCGTCTCGGAGACACGTCCACGCTGACGGT
>JAAZFP010000328.1 GCA_012511645.1 Microbacteriaceae bacterium | reverse complement strand
TCGCCGCGGGGCTTGCCCGGCACGAGGCGCATGGTCGGGCCCTCGTCGCGAATCTTGCGCAGTGTGATCGCCGCCTGCAGCGAGGCCTCTGCTGCCTCAACACCCTTCGACTCGGCGGAGCCCTCGAGACCCGCACGGTCGAGCGCCTGCTCATCATTGTCGGTGGTGAGCACGCCAAAGCCGACCGGGCGACCCGTGTCGAGCTGCACGCGGGTGAGGCCGGTCGTCACTGCGTCGGCCACAAACTCGAAGTGCGGGGTGCCACCGCGAATGATCACCCCGAGGCAGACCGCAGCATCGAAGCCACCGCCGCCCTGATCCACGGGAGTGAGCGCGGCCTGCGCGGCAACCGGCAGCTCGAACGCGCCAGCAACCTGAAACAGGGTGTGGTCGGCGCCCATCGCCATCACGGTTTCGTGGGCGCCCTTGATGAGGCCTTTCATGACCTCTGGGTGCCACTTACCGGCGATGACGGCGACGCGAAGACCGGTCGCATCGACGGTGAGGCTGGGTGATCCGTGTCCGCTCATGTGGGGCTCTCTTTCTGAGAAATCGTGTCGGGAATTGTGGTGCGCGGGCAGCCGGTGAGCGTTAAATGTCGAACTCGGCCGGCGGCAGATGGCCCATGCGGGTCTGCTTCGTCTGCAGGTACTGCTCATTGTTTTCGTTGAGGCCGACATAGAGCGGCACGCGCTCGGTCACCTCAACGCCGTACTCCTGCAGCTGCGCCACCTTGTCGGGGTTGTTGGTGAGCAGGCGAATGCTGCGCATGCCGAGATCCGAGAGAATCTCAGCCGCCGCGCGGTAGTCGCGGGCGTCAGCCGGAAGCCCGAGCTGCAGGTTCGCGTCGAGCGTGTCGACGCCGCCTTCTTGCAGCTGGTAGGCGCGCAGCTTGTTGGCGAGTCCAATGCCGCGACCCTCTTGCCCGCGCAGGTAGATGACGGCGCCACCGCGCTGCTGCACGAGATCCATGGCCGCACGCAGCTGAGGGCCGCACTCGCACTTGAGCGAGCCGAACGCCTCACCCGTGATGCACTCGGAGTGCACGCGCACGAGCGAGTCGTCGCCAAGCATGGTGCCGTCGGGTGCCACTGCGATAAGCGCGACGTGGTCGACGCCGTTGCGGCGGTCGCGGTAGGCGCGCATGCGGAACTCGCCGTGCTCGGTGGGCACGAGGGTGTCCGCTTTGAGGCTGACCTGGCGGTGAACGGCCGGCTCATCGGGGGCTCCCTCCGGATCGACTTCGTTGAGGTGGGCGGCGAGCTGCTCGATGGTGATGCCCGGGATGCCCTCGGCCTGGCCGAGCTCGATGAGACCGGGCAGGCGCATCATGTCGCCGTCTTCGGCCACAATCTCGGCGATCATCGCAACGGGGCGAAGACCCGCGAGGCGCATCAGCTCAACCGCGGCCTCGGTGTGGCCCGCGCGAGAGCGTACCCCGCCGGCGACGGCGCGAAGCGGCAGCACATGGCCGGGGCGACGCACGTCCTCGGGCACGGCGTCGGGGTTCGCGAGGGCGCGCAGCGTCGTGCTGCGGTCGTTCGCGCTTATGCCCGTCGTGATGCCTTGTGCTGCGTCAACGGTGACGGTGTAGGCGGTGCCGCGCACGTCTTCGTTGCGCTCGACCATCATGGGCAGGTCGAGTTGGTCGGCGATCTCGTTGCTCATCGGCGCGCACAACAGGCCCGATGACCAGCGCACGGTCCACGCGACCCAGTCGGGGGTGGCGAGCTCTGCCGAGAGAATGACGTCGCCCTCGTTCTCGCGGTTCTCGTCGTCGGCGACGATCACCGGGCGGCCGGCTGCGATGGCCGCGACGGCTTCATCAATGGTGCTGATGCCTGGGGTGGTCATGAACGGGCTCCTTGAGATGAGGGGTCGGTGTGGGCGTCTGCGGCACGAAAGCTCAGCATGCGAGCGACGTGGCGGGCAAGAATGTCGGTTTCGAGGTTGACGCGGTCACCGGGGGTGAGCGCGCCGAGGGTGGTTGCGGTGAGGGTCTCGGGAATCAGCGACACCTCGAACCAGTGGTCGCCGCTGTCGACGGGCGAGATGTTTGACACCGTGAGCGACACGCCGGAGAGGGTGACCGACCCCTTGTCGACGAGCAGCGGCGCGAGGTCGGCACCGAGCGAGAATCGCAGCACCCGCCAGTTGTCGATGGGGGTGACCGAGACGAGGGTCGCAGTGCCATCGACGTGGCCCTGCACAATGTGCCCGCCGAGGCGGCTGTCGACGCGGGCTGCCCGCTCGAGGTTCACGCGGTCGCCGGGCCGCAGCGCACCGAGGGTCGACATGTTGATCGACTGCTCCATCACGTCAGCCGTAAAGGTGGCGGCGCCGGTATCGTCGGCGCCCTGGTCGATGACGGTGAGGCACACGCCCGACACCTGAATCGAGTCGCCGTGCGCCGCGTCGCTCGTCACGAGCGGCCCGCGCACGGTGAGCCTGAGCGAGTCGCCGACGGGTTCGACCGCGACGATCTCGCCTACTTCTTCGATGAGGCCGGTAAACATCAGTGGCCCTCCTGGTCAGTCTGGGTGGTGGGAAGGTTCGTGGGCGTGCGCTGTGCTGCGTCGCTGGGCTCGACGACCGCTTTGATCAACAGGTCTTGGCCGAGCTGCGCGAAGTGGGTGACGCGCAGGCGGGTGATGCCTGCCATGCTGTCGATGCCAAGGTCACCGAGGGCGAGCTTCGGGCCGCCGAGCAGCGCCGGGGCGAGGTAGATCAGCACCTCGTCAACGAGGCCCGCGCGCAGCAGTGAACTGGCAACCGCGGGGCCGCCCTCGACGAAGAGCGTTCGCACGCCGCGGGCGTGCAGATCGGCGAGGTGCGCGGCGAGGTGGTCGCCCGGGTAGTGCAGTGGTTTAGTGAGTCCATGCGCGGCGAGTGCGGGGTGCTGCATGAGCTGCGCCTGCTGAGGAATCTCGCGCCTGCCAAACACCACCGGAATTGGCTGCTCGGCAGCGGGCACCAGCAGGCCACCCATCTCGGCGCGGGCGGTGAGGGCTGGGTCATCGGCGAGCAGGGTGCCGGTGCCAACGAGGATCGCGTCAGCCTCGGCCCGTCGCCGGTGCACATCGCCGCGGGCGTCGGCGCCCGTGATCCACTGGCTGCTGCCGTCTGCTGCCGCGGCGCGACCATCGAGCGTCTGCGCCCACTTCACGATGACGTAGGGTCGGGGGGTGGCGGTACTGGCGCTCGCGTCAGCTGCAGCGCGTGCCCTCCGTTCGAGCCACGGGGCAAGCTGGGCGAGCGCCTCGTCGGCGAGCACGCCACCGGCCACCATCACGCCGGCGTCGCGCAGCGTCTTGGAGCCGCCCGATGAGGCGTCGCCGGGGTCGCTCGCAGCGTAGACGACGGCGCCGATACCGGCTTCGGCGAGTGCGACCGCGCAGGGGCCGGTGCGACCGGTGTGGTTGCAGGGCTCGAGGGTGACGACGGCAGTGAGTTCGTGCTCGCGGCCGCGCCACTCAACGGGCAGGTCTGCGAGGGCCGCAGTTTCAGCGTGCGGGTTGCCTGATCCCAGGTGCCATCCCTCGGCAATAATTTCGCCGTTCGGGCAGAGCAGCACGCATCCCACCTGGGGGTTCGGGTCATCTGCGGGGCCGCAAAGCGCAAGCGTGAGCGCATGGCGCATGGCCTGCTCAAGCGTTTCGCGATCCAACACTGGATTTCCGATCTTCACACCTGGTGCCGGGTTCGCGGGTGCGGTACACACCTGCGTTCCTTCCATCCGGACTCGCACAGAGCCTCACCTCACAGTGTGGCCTGTGCATCACCGTCGGCACCGGAATTTCACCGATTCAACCTCGCGGGTGCGAGGGTCGCGGGCTTTCACCGCCGGTTCAGATTCTCACTGACCCCGGAACACATATTCAGCCTAACGTGTCTGGCAGGCGTTTATTCCCGCGATCCATTCTCTGAAGGGGATGCAGGGCTTAGGCATCAAGATCCAGCAGGTCGATGATCCAATGAGACATCATGATGCGTCCTGCAGTGCCTACGGCGCAGCCGAAGCGATGAGATCGCGCAGCGTCGCGTCGGTCAGGTAGGCGCAGGTGAGGGCGATGCGTGGCAGGCGTGATGTCATTACCGTACCATATATGGTACTCTTTTGGCTGCGAGGTGATGTTATGGGATACCGGAATGACCTTTGGGAAGTTGCCGCCGCACGCAATGGCGTGCTGACCGTCGCTGAGGCTGAGGATGCGGGCGTGCCCGCTGTCGAGATGCGGAAGCTTGCGGCTCGCGGTGCGCTCTGCGCCCACGGGCAAGGGGTTTACACGCATCGCGACGTTCCGAAGACCTCGTTTACCGAACCAACGATAGCCGTGGCACTCGCAGGGGAAGGGGGGTTCCTGCATCGAGAATCTGTGCTCGGCCTGCTCGGACTCGGGCAGTTCAACCCGCCGAAAGTGCGCGTGGGCACGCGTCGGCGTGTGCGCCGTGCACTGCCGGAGTGGATGGAGCTGGAGAGCCGACGTGACGTGCCCGATGAGGATCTCACCAGTTACGACGGGGTCCCGTCGACGACCGTACGGCGAGCGCTGGAAGACATGCGGACTCGGATGCCGCCGGACCGATGGGGGGCCGTCGTCGGTGAGGCTCTCAGGAGAGACTTGATCAGCGAACAGGACGCGGTTGCATGGAAGGCGGTGTCAGCGTGAGTGAGGTGACTCCGCCGCTGAACGTGACGCAGCTCAATGCCCGGCTCGCGCAGGTCGCCACCGAACTGGGTATCCCGGTTGCGCGTGCGAGGGTGATGCTCTGCACGCTGATCGTGTCACAGATGCTCCCCAATGCTGTCGCAGTCAAGGGCGGCATGGGCGTGAAGCTGCGCTTCGGCGAGCGTGGCACGCGCGCCACCTCCGACCTCGATGTTTCTACCCGCGTCCGTGGTGAAGAGTTCGAACAGGCGTTCCGCGCTCGTCTGGTAGAGGGGTGGGGAACAGTGCCTGCTTCGGTTTCGGGCATCTGCAACCCGTCGAGCTCGTCGATCTGGAGTATCAAATTGCGCAGAAGATTCACGCTGCCACAGATCCCGACTACGTGCGACCTCATGACCTGGTCGACCTGCAGTTGCTATGGAACGTCGGGCCCGACATATCGAGCCTGCACAGCCTCTGTATGCGCACCTTCGACTGGAGACGGCAGCAATTCTGGCCGCCACTCCCGCTGCGCCCGATGGGCGGCTGGGAACTCGCGTACGCTGACGCGCGGGCAGAAACTGAGGTCGGTGGCACGACTCCCGTCTTGCCCGACATCACCGCGGCGCGTGATTGGTTGGCGCAGATCATCAAGCTCATAGCTTCTTCGCCTGTTGCCCTGACCGTGGTCGACGAAGACTCCGCCAACCACCGCAGCATTCCTACGGCGTAGCCGAAGCGATGAGATCGCGCAGCGTCGCGTCGGGCAGGTAGGCGCGGGTGAGGGCGATGCCGATGCGCGGCAGGTCTCCCTCGTCGCGGTAGAGCAGGTAGAGCGGCTCGGCGCGCGGATTGAACTTTTGCTTGAAGCGGTGCAGCGACCTGAAGCCATACATGGGTTCGATGAGTTCGCCGATGCGGGTCAGCACCTGGTCGACCGGCGTGAGCTCGCGATCCTCAGGATGAATGAAGGGGGCACCCGAGAGCGACACGAACTCGTAGCCCTGCTCGGCGAAGTGCTGCGTCGACGAGGCGATCAGAAACTCCATCGTCTGCGAGAAGCCGTCGTCGGCTCGGCGCATCACATCGAGCGTCCAACCGATCACGCGAGGCTCGCCCGTCTCGGGGCTACTCGGGCCGTGCACGGGCAGCCACGAGGTCACGCCCTGCACGATGCCGGCCTCGTTGAAGGCGAGCCCGACCATCACCTCGGGGTCGAGCGCCTCTTGCACGGTGCCGAGCGTGAACTTCATCTCGGGCAGCGCCTTGTCGCCTGCCCACTGCTCGGAGATCGCGCGCACCTGCGCGAGCACGCTGCGCGGCTCGTCAACGAGGCGAGTCATGCGGAACGTGATGCCCTCGCGACCCGCCTTATTGATCGCGGTGCGCACCGGCCCCCACGCTTTGCCGGTGAACGCGAGGCCAGGCAGGTCAACGATCATGTCCTCTGCGACGATGAGCGAGCGCCAATCGGCAGGCTTCGCGTCAAACGCGTCTTGGCTGACCGAGAACATTGCGGGCACGAGCCCCGCGCGCTGGGCAGCCCCGGCGAACTCCTCGATGGCCTGCGCTCGCTCGCCCTGCGACACCATCGGGTCGCTGAGCATGATCGCGACACCCGCGTGCGACTGAAACGCGGCGGTGCCGTCGGCGAGTGCGGTGTGGCTGTTGAGCGGACAGGTGGTCATCCACGAGATCGTGCCGCCACCGTGCTTCCGCAGCGCTTGAAGCGTGTCTTTGGGGTGCGCAGCCTCGGCATCGAGCACGCGCTTCTTACGGCGCAGCGGCACACGGAATGCCCCGCGGCTGAGGATGAGCAGGACGACCTCGCCGATCCAGAGCACCGTGGGCGCGATGATGAGGCCAAGGACATCGCGCTCGTGATCGATCGCGCCAAGCTCAATCAACAGCGGCAGCAGTGCGAACAGCGCAACGGCGGTCACAATGTTGAAGGCCGCGAGGATCATCGTGGCGATCCAGGCAACCCGGATGCCCTTCAGAATGCCGTTCGCCACCACCGCGATGACGACGAGGTCGATCGCGACATCGAATGTCGACGCGATCGGATGGCTGATGCCGAGAGGGCCGTCGATGGGCACGAGCAGGTCGAAGAGCTGCATCGCACCAATGGTGAGCAGCCCCGCAAACGCGAGAAAACGCCACTCGCGCTCGGTCGGGCGGCTGCCCGGGTGCCTGAGCGCGGGGATGGTGCCGCTGACGATCAGGGCCGCCACCATCGCGACGGCGTGCTCGACGTCATAGACTTCGCCGAGGTAGAGCATCGACAGCAGCACCCAGACCACGATGAGTGAGCGAGCGCGCAGGCGCCACGGTGAGGGCAGGGTCGCAATCGCGAACACGAGTGCGGCAATCGCGCCGCAGGACGGGCCGACGTCGAAGTGCTCGGTGAGGCGCGCGGCCCAAGTGGACCCCGCGAGCGACAGCAGCCAGATGAGCAGCGCGGCGCCGAAGACCCCGACCAGGTGGCCGCCGATAAAGATCGCGATCGTGCGCAGTGTGCCAAATCGCCACTCGGCCCACGCGACACTGCCGAGCACCAGCGGAATCACGAAGAGATAGACCCACGGCTCGCCCACGAAGAACATTGAGGTGAGCGGCGACCACCAGCGGCCCTCGGCGAACGCCGGAATGCCGGTCGCCACGCGCGCGAACCACGGCTGCGCTTCGGCAGAGGTGAACAGCGCCCCGCTGATCGCAGCGATGGCGATGAACGTCACGGTGAAGATGAGCGCGAACGGTGTCCTCTTCAAGGCGAGGAGCGCCCACCTTGCTCCGCTCGTTACGCTCTGCTCAGCACGGCCCCCTGCGTCATCGCTCATGACGCAATTCTATTCAGCCGCGGGCCACCTAAATCAATGACTCGTCGAGCTGGGCGAGGGTCTGATCGCGCGACTCGAGCAGCGCGAACTGCGGGTCGACGCGGGGTAGCACATGGGTTACGAAAAACCTGGCGGTCTGACGCTTCGCCCGCGCGAACTCGTCGTCGCGGTCAGCAAGCGCCGCCACCTGATCGAGCAGCAGCCAGGCGATCACGAGATCTCCCGCAGCCTCGAGATAGGTGGTCGCGTTCGCAAGCGCCGCCTCGGCGTCACCATCGGCCCACAGCAGTTCAGTGACCGCCTCGAGCCGCGCCACGCGCGACGCCAGTGCGTGCGCGAGATCTGTGTCGGCCCCATCACCCAGCCGGTCGATCGTGCCGCGCATGCGTTCAATCAGTGCGGTGAGCGCGGCCCCGCCCTGCATGCGCACCTTGCGGCTGAGCAGGTCGAGCCCGTGAATGCCGTGCGTGCCCTCGTGAATGGGGTTCAAACGATTGTCGCGATAGAACTGCTCGACCGGAAAGTCACGGGTGTAGCCGCTGCCGCCCAGCACCTGAATGGCAAGATCGTTCGCAGCCAAGCACCACTGCGAGGACCAGCTCTTGGCGATCGGGGTCAGCAGCTCGACGAGCAGCTCTGCCGACTCGCGCTCGTCGGCGCTCGCCGCAGACTCGCTCTCGTCGAGCAGGTTCGCGGTGTAGAGGTTGACGGCGGTGCCGCCCTCGGCATAGGCCTTCATGAGCATCAGCATGCGGCGCACGTCGGGGTGACGAATGATCGGCACCTGCGGCAGCGACGGATCCTTCGCGCCAAGCGCTCGCCCCTGCAGGCGATCACGCGCATACCTGCGGGCGTGCAAGAACCCGGTCATGCCGAGGGCTGCGGCCGCCGCACCCACACCAATGCGTGCCTCGTTCATCATGAGGAACATGTAGCGCAGGCCCGCGCCCTCATCGCCAATGAGGTAGCCGACGGCGCCCGGCTCACCGTCGACGGGGTGGCTGCCCGAGCCATAGGTGAGCGCGGTGTTGACGGTGCCTCGGTAGCCCATCTTGTGGTTGAGCCCGACAAGCTGCACGTCGTTGCGCTCGGTGAGGGCGCCAGGATCGCCGAGCCACTTTGGCACGATGAAGAGGGAGAGGCCCTTGGTGCCCGGGCCGCCGGTTCGGGCGAGCACGAGGTGCACGATGTTCTCGGCGAGGTCGTGCTCGCCGCCCGAGATCCACATCTTGTCGCCGCGAAGGCGATAGGTACCGTCGGCCTGGCGGGTCGCGCTGGTCGTCAGGTCACCGAGTGAGGAACCGATGCCGGGCTCGGAGAGGTTCATAGTGCCGAACCAGCGCCCATCGAGCATGGGTGGCAGAAACTGCCCTGCGAGCTCTGCCGAGGCGTGCTCGCGAATCAGGTGGGCCGCCGCCTGCGTGAGCAAGGGGTATGAGATGGTCGCAATGTTTGCGGCCTGAAACCACATGAACGCGACCCGAAACACCACATGGGGCAGCTGGAACCCGCCGTCTGCCTCATCCATGGTTGCCGAAAGAAAGCCGGCCTCGGCAAACGCGTCGAGCGCGGGCTTTACCCCGTCGACCAGCTGCACGTGGCCGTCAATGAGCGTTGGTTCGTGCACGTCGGCTTCGCGATTGTGTGGCAGAAAGAGCTCCTCAGCCAGCTGCTGGCTGAGCTCGAGCATCCCGTCGAAGGTGTCGCGGCTGTGGTC
>JAAZFP010000327.1 GCA_012511645.1 Microbacteriaceae bacterium | reverse complement strand
GTTCGGCATCGTCTGCGAGAACCACGGGCGAGCGAATACCATCAGCCAAGAAGGTTCGAGAATCATTGCGGTCGTGACAGTGGGCTAGTAGGTACCAGGGGTCTCCGCGTTGACGGAGGGTGAGCGGATCAACGGTACGTTCGGTCACGTCACCTGAAACCGAGCGGTACTCGAAACGCAACTGCTTGTGTTGAGCGATCGCACTCGCGAGTAACGTGATTCGCTCATCCGGTGAAGCGGCGCTGAGGGAAAGTCCTGCGGAGCCATCTGTGACGGGTTCAACGCGCGCGAGCTTCTCGGCCGCACGCTCGGCGCTGCTGCGCATCGGCTCTGGCAATACGGTTTGCAACACCTGCAGACCCGCCATGAGAGCCACCGTCTCTCTCGAAGAAAACCGTGGCGTGTCATCGACGGCGACGGTCTGCGTGAGGTGCACGATGTCGTCTTGTTCAAGCGCATCCCAGTCGATATCGAACAGGTCTTCGTGTTGATAAGTGAGGGTTTCTCCCGGCACGCCAGCCACGCCTAAGAACCGAACGAGTTTGCGAAGGATCCCAGGCTCCACATGGAATGTCACTGCCAGGTCATTGACCGTTGTTGGCCCGTGTTCCTTCAAATATGGAATCAGCGCCATCAGCAGCATGACCCGGTCGGCAGTGTGCATGGGTTTCGTCACGAGTTATCCCCTGACAACGCATCGGTGTGCTGGGAACGAATGAGGTGCAGCACCTCGCTGACACGTGCTCTCAGCACCGATGGTTCGCGAGCAACCGCTTCACCCGCAAGGCCAACGATTTCATCGGCAAGCACAAAATAGTCAAGGGTATGGAGTCTCAGGTTCGTGGCAGCACTGGACATGCTCTCGTGACTGTTTGAATCCACTGTGAACTCAATGGAGCTTTGCTCGGTGCGCACACGTGTCGCAAGGCGCGCCTGAGCAATGGACCCCGGCTCGACCGACACGAGCGCAGGTTGAGAGGTGACCAGTGCCTCGAGCGCTTCAATTGCGTCGGGAACCTCGTTCAGAAGCTCTGGCGAGAACGATTCCGAGAGGAGCGTCACCCGCGAGGTGATTCGTTGCAGGAGGAACACCCTCGGTGCTTCGCGATCAAGGTCGTATGCGACGAGATGCCACCGACCATCTGCCTGATGGAGTCGAAGCGGAGCGACATGCCGACTGAGCGGCGTATCACGACCTGGGAGTTGGTAGTCAAAGGTGACTGCACGTCGAGCTTCGATCGCCTGTTGCAACGCTGCCGCTGATGGCTCCGAGATTGTCAATCGTGGCGCGACGCCGATGTGCTGCACATCCACGTTTGCGCCAAGTGACGCAAGCTTCATCGCAACCCAGCGAGCTTCCGATTCGAGGCTTCCTTCGCTCCAGGCGAACGATGCGATGCGCAGCATCGCAAGCTCATCCTCACCAAATCGCACACTTTCGGGGAGTTGCAGTCGCTCTTTTGAGATACGGTACCGCGTGAGCTGGTTATTGCCTGGCTCCAGCGGAGAGTCGAGTGTCTCAAGCGGAATGCCCAAGAGACGGATCTGCTCTTTGTCTCGTTCAAATTGCCGCTCGATTGCAGCGCTCGCACTCGCGTCGTCCGCTCGATGTGCGTACCCATACACGCTCGACAGCAGTTCAGCTCGGGTCACGCCCTGTGGGCTCGCCACCAGAGCAAGAACGAGACTGAATAACCGTTCTTCACTCGGCACTCGGGCCGATCGTGCTGAGCCCTTTGACACCTGAACCGCTATGCCACCGCGAGAATGTCGACGACGCTGACCGTCGCTCCCCCGTCGCCGGGTTCAATGACGACGACCTGTGAGCCGACGGGGTACCCGGTGAGCTGCGAGCGGAAGCTTGCGCCTGCTTGAACAGCCTGTTCTTCGGTGCCGAAGCTCTGCGGGCCCTGAGGCCAGGTGTTCTTCAATTCTGCGCCACTCCAAGAGACGGTAAGCACGTTGCCGATGACGGATTGATCGGCTGCCACGATGTCGCCGGTGCCTTCGATGCGAAGGGCTGAGCGAACCTCGCTCGGCGCTTGCTGTGGCGGAAGCACGACTCCCGGCTGACCCTGGTCATTTATGGCGACTGCGGGGAACCCTGAAGGAAGCAAACGGTGCGCACCGTGTGCGCGCGGCTCGTTTGCACTCACGACCTCAACGACCGTCACCAAACTTCCGTCGAGCATGCCCATTGCGGCGCTCTCATCTGCGGACAAGGCGATCGCGAGGGTGTCGCCCACTGCAGCGCAGAGCGTGCCAGCTACGATTGCGCTGCTTTGCGCGTTTGCGAGAAAGAGTGCGTCACCCTCCCCGGTGCCGAACGTTGGCGACACTTCAAGCACCTCACCCGTCACCGAGTCAATGTAGGCAACGTTCGCGCCAACGATCGCCCCTTCGGTGACGACCGCACCCCTGTTGGTAGCCTCACTAATCACACTGCGCTGGGCAGCGAACACCGACGAGCCCTCGTTGAGTGACACGCGCAGCGTGCTCGCAGAATCTCCCGCAATCGAAACGCTGTCACTCAACGGCCCAGGGCCAAACGGTGAAATGCACGAATCAGCGGGCTGCAACGGTGAGCAACCCACCAGCACACCGGCGCTCAACACGGCGAGTGTAGCGGTGAGTGAAAAGGCACGACGGCGCATGAATACCTCTCGAAGAACGCAGTAACCCGGTCAGTTTAGCCGAGATCAGTCTCAGGATTGCTGTCAGCACTCCGCGCCTGCACGAGTTGTTGCGCATCTCGAAGTTTCTTGCGCAACACTCGATCACTCTTCTGCCGCTGCCCGATCGCCTCTTCGGTCCATCCATCAGCCTGATCGTCGACAAGATCGGGGGTCCACGCGGCGACATCGTCTTCAGAGAAATCGCCCTTTGATGCCCGCCGCTTGGGCTGCGGCAGCACCGCCCCGTCAGCCAGCTTTCGCGCGGTCACTAAGAAGCCCGTGTGCGCCACCATACGATGGTCTGGCCGAACCGCCAAACCTTCAACGTGCCAACCGCGCACGAGAGTCTCATTGGCCTGAGGGTGGGTGAACCGCCCCGATCGGCGCACCTCTTCAACAACGCGCGAGAGTTGCGTCACCGTAGCCACGTAGCAAATCAAGACACCACCCGGCTTCAACGCATCGGCGACTTCCGTGACGCATTCCCAGGGGGCAAGCATGTCGAGCACGACTCGATCTATTGATCCATCGGGGCACCGCTCAGGCAGCCGGGCCTGCAGGTCGCCGACGGTCACCGACCAATTCGCAGGAACTTCGCCGTGAAATGCGGCGACATTTGCTGTGGCAATATCGGAAAATTCTTCGCGTCGCTCAAATGAGTGGAGTTGGCCAGCCGGGCCAACTGCTCGAAGCAGGTGCAGCGTCAACGCGCCTGAGCCGACACCCGCCTCAACCACCTGAGCTCCGGGAAAGATGTCTGCGAGGGACACGATTTGAGCGGCGTCTTTCGGATAGACAATGGCAGCGCCACGCGGCATTGACATCACAAAGTCACTCAGCAGTGGGCGCAACGCGAGATAGTGTTCTCCCCCCGTGTTGGTCACGACCGAGCCATCTGGCAGTCCGACCAGGTCATCATGCCGAATCATGCCGTAGTGACTGTGGAACTCACCACCGTGGATCAGAGTGATGGTGTTCATTCGGTTCTTTGGCCCGGTCAACTGCACTCGATCTCCGTGCACAAACGGACCACTCAGGCTGGGGACGGGAAGCTGTTGGTTCATGCGGAGTGCGCTCCTGGAGTGAGTGTTCGAGGGGTTGGATCAGTCTGACGCAATGCCTGGAATCGCGCCCCGAACGAGGCGGCAGATTCCCCGGCGAGGGTCGGGAGCAGTGCATGCGAGGGCGCATGATCCAGTGGAAGAAGATTTGGCACGCCGAGAGATACCGCCCCAGAGCTCACCGCTGATCGCAATCCGGTCGGGGAATCCTCGATCGCGATGCACGCGCCGATTGAGACCCCGAGGGCCGCGGCACCGCGCAGGTACGGATCTGGGTGGGGCTTCTCATGAGCAACGGCGTCGCCAGTGATCACCGCGGTAAATGTTCCCGGTGGCAAGAGCTTCAGGACCTCATCGGCGAGAGAACGATAGGACATGGTCACGAGCGCACAGGGAATCTGTGCTTCGCGCAACGATGCGAGCAGTTCCAGGGCACCCGGCCGCCACATTGGCGGGGTCGACGAGGCACCCGCGATAACACTGGCGAGCCATGCATCGATGATTTGTTCATGGGAGAGAGGAACTCCGAGGCCGCGAAAGAGTTCGGCTGCGTCGCGCAGACCTGATCCGATCAATTGTTCGGGAATGTCTGGGCCCATCTCAATTCCATACTGGTCAAGCAGGGCGTGCTCGGCAGCGATCCACAGCGGCTCGGTATCTATGAGCGTGCCGTCCATGTCCCACAGCACGGCCGAGAGTCTTTCGTCAGTCATCGCAGCAAAGTCTAGCCGGGTGCTCATGACAGTTCGTCTCAGCGATGGCGGCTATTCTTGGGGGCATGACAGAGGGTTCCCCGCAGCCAGCCGCAGAACGCGTGCTCATTGCCGCATTTGAAGGATGGAGCGACGCAGGCTCAGCGACCACCACTGCGCTTCAGCACCTCGGAGAATTGCTCGGCGCTGAGCCAATCCATGCAATTGGTGCAGACGGGTTTGTGGACTTCCAGGTTCACCGGCCAAAGATTTCATTCGACGAATCGGGTGAGCGAGTGATCGATTGGCCCGAAACCCGCCTCTATGGCACCGTGCATCGGCCGGGGCGCGAAGACAACGACGATGCAGACCGCGTGCGTCGCCTCGATGGCTCAGTGTTTCACGATCTGTTTCTGCTCGCGGGCGTCGAGCCCGCACGCGATTGGCTCGCCTTTGCCGATGAAATCGTCGATCTGATCGATATCTGGCAGATTGACAGCGTGATTCTGCTGGGCTCATTGTTCTCTGACTCACCGCATTCACGGCCAATTATCACGAGCCTCACGAGCCCCAATGCCGAGCTTCGCGCTCGCACCGGCGCAGAACGCAGTGACTACGAGGGCCCAATCGGCATCACCTCGGTGCTTGACCTTTCCCTGACTCGCGCTGGCGTGCCCACCATGTCGCTGTGGGCTCAGATTCCACACTATGTGCACAGCGCTCCTTCACCGAAGGCAACACTCGCGATTCTCGACAAGCTTGAGGAACTGCTTGATGTGGTGATTCCACGGGGCGAATTGCTCACCGAGGCCAACGATTGGGAGGCGAACATCGACCGCATTGCCGCGGGCGACGAGGACATGTCTCGCTACATTCGTTCGCTTGAGGAGGCACGGGATGCAGCGTCAGCTCCTGAGACCACCGGCGAAGCAATTGCGCACGAGTTTGAGAAGTTTCTCAGCATCGAACCCGATGACGACGAGCTCGCTTAGAGGCGCACACCCAACAGCGCATTGATCGCATCGCGAACAAGTTCTGGGTCGTCGACGCCCTGGTCAAGGGCAGCATCAAGCGTCGCCAACATCACCGGAGTATCGAGATCATTGGCGAACGCTTGACGGAGCTGGTGCAAGACCGTGACAGCGTCGACGGGTTGTTCTGAGGATCGTTCAAGACCAATGCGCCACGCCTCAAGCCTGCGCTTCGCGGTCTGCAGATCTTCGTCAAACCACTCCCACTCAGACCGATAGTGATGTGCGAGCAGCGCCAGTCGAATGGCCGGTGCCTCGACCCCTGCTTCGAGCAGGCGAGAGACAAGCACCAGGTTGCCGCGAGACTTCGACATCTTGTGCCCTTGATAGGAGATCAATCCGGCGTGGCAGTATGTGTGCGCGAGCGGTGTGTCTGACAGCGCAGTGGCGTGGGCTGCCGTGAACTCGTGATGCGGAAAAGTGAGGTCAGCACCGCCTCCCTGCACCGTGAAGGCGTTGCCGAGTGCCGCCTGAGCGATCACCGCGCATTCAATATGCCAGCCTGGCCGGCCCTCTCCCACCGCTGAGCTCCAGCTTGGCTCACCCTCGCGAGCTGCACGCCAGAGCAGTGGATCAAGCGGATCACGCTTGCCTTCGCGGCCCGGGTCACCGCCACGCTCAGCACTCAACATGTTCATCGTCGCGCGGTCAAGCGGCGCAACGTCACCGAGGCGCCACTCGGTCTGCGACTGGGCCGCATGGGTGTCAAAGTACAAATCGTCGCCCTCGGCGTCTGCGGTCGGCACCGAATAGGCGAGCCCAATTTCACGAAGCCGGAGCACCGCTGCGGCGATGTCGTCAATACACTCGGTCACTGCGACATAGTGCTCGGGTGGCAGCATCGAGAGCTGGTGCATGTCGCTGCGAAACAGTTGGATCTGCTCATCGGCAAGCTGCCGCCAGTCCACTCCGGTGTCGCGAGCGCGTTCGAGCAACGGATCATCGATGTCAGTAATATTCTGCGCATAGACGGTTGCAATTCCAGCGTCACGCCATGCGCGAAGCATCAAATCGAACGCGAGATAGGTTGCGGCATGGCCGAGATGCGTCGCGTCGTATGGCGTGATGCCGCACACATAGAGCGTCGCCCGACCGTCTTCGATTGGCGGTTGCACCGTTCGCCCGACCGCAGTGTGAAAAAGCCGCGGTGGGAGTCCGGTACCAGGCAGCTCTGGGAGCTCAGGCGGAGTCCACGTTCGCATGTGATCAGCCTCCCGCAGTCACCGCGACAGCGGCACTATTGGGCTCCAACACGCCCACCGATAGCAACACGATAATGACCACTCCAAGCACGACACGATAGATCACAAAGGGCATGAAGCTCCCTCGTGAGATGTACTTCATGAACACACTTATCACGACAATTGCGACGACGAAGGCAACGATTGTGGCAAGAAAGGTCGGCATGAGCGGAGTCGCCATTGGGTCGCCGATCGACTTCACGAGCTTGTAGCCGCCCGAACCGAACACTGCGGGAATCGCGAGGAGGAATGAGTACCGAGCAGCCTGCTCCCTCGTGTACCCCATCAAACGGCCCGCGGTGATGGTTCCGCCTGACCGCGACACACCAGGAATGAGTGCAGCCGCCTGCGCGAAACCATAGATGAGTGCGTGCTTCCACGTCATCTGAGTCAGCTCGTATCGTTGCGCCCCGACGCGGTCTGCAATGCCGAGCAGCACACCGAAGACAATCAACGCGATCGCAACGAACCAGAGCGAGCGCAGGGTGTGATCAATCGCATCTTCAAAAATCAGCCCGAAGACGACGATCGGCACGCTCCCCAAAATGATCCACCAGCCGAGCAAGGCGTCGGGATCGCGCCTCGCAACCGAGCCGGTGAGCGAGCGGAACCAGCGACCAATGATCCGAACAATGTCCCGCCAGAAAAACACCAGCACCGCTGCTTCTGTTCCGAGTTGCGTAATGGCGGTAAACGCAGCGCCCGCGTCACCGATGCCCATCAGCTCACTCGCAATGCGGAGGTGCGCACTCGAAGACACCGGAAGAAACTCAGTCAGCCCTTGAATGATGCCCAGCAGAATCGCTTCGAGCGTTCCCATTCCTGTACTCCTTCGGCGTCAGCCAGATCTCACTCATGAGCGAGGCAAGACCACCGACAAGACTAGCGCGCCTCGCAGAAGCTCAATAATCGCGCAGCAGGTCGACAAGCACCGAGTGACCGAAGTCAAGTGCCTCGAGCGGAACTCGCTCGTCGATGCCGTGAAACATGCCGGGGAAATCAAGCTCCGCAGGCAGGCGAAGTGGGACGAACCCATACCCGGTGATGCCTAAACGACTGAGCGCCTTATTGTCGGTTCCTCCGGCAAGCAGGTACGGCAAGAACACGGCGTCGGGATCATGCTTCAGCAGTGCCGCCTGCATGGCTTCGATGGCTTCGCCGGCAAAAGGCACCTCGAGACCGATATCGCTGTGCACGATCTCAACGTCAATCTCATCGCCCACGAGCTGCTTCACCTGCGCCATTACTGCGTCACGCTCGCCTGGAATGGATCGCACATCAATCAGTGCTTCTGCTGCCTCAGGAATCACATTGTGTTTGTACCCGCCGGTGAGCACCGTGGGATTGCTGGTGTTTCGAAGGCTCGCATGCACGAACCCTGCTGCTGAACCGCTGCGAAGAATCAACTCTTCGGCATCAATCTCAGTCGGATCCTCACCGTAAATGCGTGCGATCTCCGTGACCAACTCGCGTGTCGTCTCGCACAGACTCACGGGCCATTCGTGCCTCCCCAACGCGGCCACTGCTTCGGCCAGCTTCGTTACCGCGTTGTCGTGCCAGACACGTGAACCATGGGCCGCCGTTCCACGAGCCCGCAATCTGATCCAATCGAGTGCTTTCTCACCCGTCTGAATGAGATAGGCGCGCGTGCCATTGACATCAATCGAATAGCCACCCACCTCACTGATTGCGGTCGCGGCCCCGTCAAACAGCTCGGGGTGATGCGTCACGAGATAGTGGGACCCAAATGCGCCGCCGGCCTCTTCGTCAGCAAAAAAAGCGAGGATCACTTCGCGTCGAGGCTTCTCTCCGTTGCGCAGGAGCTCTGCGACTGCGGTGAGCATCATCGCGCACATGTCTTTCATATCGACAGCGCCGCGACCCCACAGCATGCCGTCCTTGACCGTTCCAGCAAATGGATCAACACTCCAGTGGGCAGGGTCGGCGGGAACAACATCAAGGTGCCCGTGCAACACCAATGCCGGGAGCGATGGATTTGCTCCTGCAACTCGTGCAACCACGCTCGCGCGGCCGGGAGCCGACTCGACCGTCACCGGAGACAGTCCAAGTTCTCGTAAGAACGAGGCGACGTACTCTGCAGCGGGAGCTTCGGGGTTGGCGTCACCCTCTCCCCTGTTCGAAGTGTCAAAGCGAATGAGCTCACGCGCGATCCTGGCAGTTTCAGAGAGAACCGGCGCTTGGTGCAGGTGTTCGTTCATGCCTCAACAGTACCCACCACTGCTGACATCTGCCCCGCTACCGGCCTCTCTGAAGCGAATGTATCTCTCGATTCGTGCGGCGAGCCGATCCGTGCTAAGTTATTCTCTGTTCGCCGGAATGAACCGGAGGATCGTTCGCGCGGGTGGCGGAATGGCAGACGCGCTAGCTTGAGGTGCTAGTGCCCGTATTAGGGCGTGGGGGTTCAAGTCCCCCTCCGCGCACGCGAACGCAGGGAGCAAGATCACTGATCTTGCTCCCTTTGCATTTCCACCAGTGCCCGCTTCGCAGGTGTCACCGATGTCGAAGGCGTCACCGCTCAGGTGGGTTGCCAGAGCAACTCGGGCCGACTCCGCTGGCAGCGCCCTGGAATCACACCACGATCCAATGCGGGGTTAGGCGCGGTGCAACTGCTTGACTGCGGCTACGGCGCGATCAAAGTGCTCACGACCGATCCCTGCAGACTCTCTGCGCATGCCCTCGCTTGTCACTCTCAGCACGCGTTCAGGCGCAAGAAAACTCTCTCGCCCTTGCGAGTCCCAGGCGCCGCTGCCGATCGAGACAAACCCGCGATGGTGCTTCGTGCTCAAATAGCACGCAGCCCAGGCACCGTCAGGAGTCTTCGCAATGATCAGCACTGGCCGGTCTTTGCCCCGACCGTCGTATTCAACGTAGGGCACCCAGGTCCAGACCACTTCACCGGGGTCGGGCTCCCCATCGCGATCGGGTGCGTATTCGGTGCGAAGCGCGCGAATCTCAGCTGTGGTGAGGTCGCGAGTGGCACCTGTTCCGTTCTGTCCTGGGCTCTCAGTCGCGTCATAGGTCGCGGGTGCTGCCGAAGTATCGCTGCGCCAAGTTGCCCGCGGCCTGTCGGCCTGAGTCTTGCGAGAGGATTGGCCATCTTTGCCAGAGGGCTGCGTGAGCGCATCGATGAGCGCCTGCACCGCTCTGCGCAACACTGACCCGCCACTCATGCCGAAAGTTCAGCCTGCGTGAGGGCGTTCAGCCGAGACATGCACCGCAAATATTTCTTACGGTACCCACCATCGAGCATTCCCCCGCCAAAAATAGAGGTGAGCGGAATGCCGGTGGCCCGGATGGGGATCTGCGCATCGTACACACGGTCAATAAACGCAACGAATCGGAGCGCAGCAGATTGGTCGGTCAATTCGTACACCTGGGTAATGCCCAGGACATCAACACCGCGCAACAGGCCAAAGTAGCTTGAGGGATGCACGGTCGCAAGGTGCGAGATGAGTGAGCCAAAATCATCATCGGTCATGCGTTCGCCGGAGGCAACAACATCGGCCACGGTGAAGCGATACGCGTCGTCACTGAGTGTCACCGCGTCTCCATCGAGATCACGCTGGCGGTAGTCAACACCATCGATGCGAATGGTCTCGAAACGATCAGCCATCGCCTGAATCTCGCGCATGAAATCGACGGCCGCAAACCTGCCCTCTCCCAGGGCATTGGGCGGGGTGTTGGACGTTGCCACGATGCGAGATCCGTGTGCAACCAGGTCGCCGATCAGTCGGGTCATGAGCATGGTGTCGCCAGGATCATCGAGCTCGAACTCATCGATGCAGATCAATCGTGCACCCTTGAGCACGCTCAGCGCGCCGGCGTAGCCCAAGGCTCCGACGAGTGCCGTGTATTCGATAAACGTTCCGAAGTACTTGCGACCAGAGGTCGCATGCCAGGTGGCGGCAAGCAGGTGGGTCTTGCCCACACCAAAGCCGCCGTCGATATACACACCAGGGCGTGTCACGGTCGGTGTCGATGAAGCCGTCTGCTTCTTGCGGCCAAAGCCGAGAAATCCACCGCTCCGCGCGATTGGCGCTGGAGGTTCAGCGAATGTCCGCAGTGTGTCTCGTGCGAGTGCCTGCGAAGGGTACTCTTCATCGGGACGATATGAATCAAAGCTCGCCTCATCGAACTGTCGCGGCGGCACCAGGGTGGCGACGAGGTCGGCTCCAGAAATCTCTGGTCGACGATCAATCAGACGGGCGGCGGGGTACTGCTCAGAGTGTGACATCGCATGCCAGTCTAGACGCTTCGCGTGCGCTCAATCTCCTCAAGAAAATGCGCCGTCTCATCGCGCCATCCGGCCGGATCCACATTCCACAATTTCACATGCTCACCGCGCGATGGGTGCAGCCGCACCGTGCGCGGGCGGGCCTTTGCAAAGTCGAGCGCACCCTGCCATGGTACGAATGTGTCCCCCGCGCTTGCATGAATGAGTGTGGGTACCTGTGTGGCGTGCGCAAGAACGCGCGGGGTCAGGTGTGAGATCGGGGTTGCTCGCTCCCCCGGGATCGCGCCGCGAACCAGCCCCGCACTCAGTATCAGCCGCCCTAGATCACCTATGACTGGCGGGAGGTGTGCAAGCTTTGCCTGGGCACGCAAAAGGCCGGGCCAGTCAAGCGCCGGAGAATCAAGCACCAGGCCCGAGACGAGTTCGGCGTGTGTGCCACGGCTTGCGGCCAGCACCGCAATCGTGCCACCCATCGACCACCCCACCAGCACCACGCTGGTAGCACCCTGCGCTCTCGCCCAACCAATAGCGGCGTCCACGTCCTGCCACTCTGCCAACCCGAGACCATAGCGTCCGTTCCTGCCCGACGGAACACCGGGGTCGTTACGGTAACTCATCACGAGGTTGGTGTAGCCGGCCTCTGCAAACGGAGGCACACCTCGCAGTGTCTCTTCTGGCAGGGCACCTCGCCCATGCACATGGATGGCCCACGGCCGCGAGTCCGATGCGTCCGTCTGAACTGAGTCTGTTGCCGGCTCGATGCGCCAGGCCCATCCGACACCGTCAGGCAGTGGAAGCGCCACCTTGCGGAATGGGTAGCCGAGTTCCGCAGGATCGGTATACCACCAGCCGGTAATTCTGCCGCGAACCCCTGGGACCAGCGATCCTCGATCCACGCTGATGACTTCTCGCGCAACGTGTGACTGCGAACCCACTCTGCGACGGGCAACGACGGGGCCAAGGCGAGCGTGACCCGCATGCTCTTGTGTAAGGCGTGATGTCACATCAAAGATAAAGGAATAGGACCCGTCAAGATCAGTGTCCGGCCCACTCAGCCACACTCGTTGAACCCCAGCAGAACCGGCAGTGTCAAGGTCGACCACGCGCACACCGCGATCAGGCAGTGGCGCGGGAGTCAGAACCTTACGCGCGAATACCGCGGCGACCCCGGCACATGCCGCTGCAATGACGAGCCCTCCAAGCACAGCCCTTGTTCGCATCGCGTCCGTTCACCCCAGCCATTCGTTCGTTGGAGCACTACATTACCGCTCCCCTTCAGGTGAATGGCGAAATCTCGGCGTGGCATCGTGCTTTCATTCAGACCGAACCGTAGTGTCAGCCGTGTGAATATTGCTGCGATTGGCGAAGAAGCTGTGTTTGAAGCTGCAGCTGAACAATTGCGCGCAGCTTCATTTCGAAAAGAACTCCAGGTTCGTGAGATCGCCGCTCCCGAGCGCATCGCTCCGCGCTCAATCGCCTTTGCTGCCGGCGTCGTGCACGGGCAGACCCACCCGAGCGAGGGCGCAGATTCGCCCTACGGTGCCGGCCGCCTCGTTTTCATGCATGATCCGTCTTCGGCTGAGGAGTGGGGATCGCCATTTCGCATCGTGTGCTTCGCGCAAGCGCCCCTAGAAATGGAAATTGGCATCGACCCGTTCATTTCCGATGTGGCGTGGTCGTGGCTGACCGATGCTCTCGACTCACGTGGCGCACGGTATGAGTACGCCTCTGGCACGGCAACAAAGACCCTTTCCACCGGTTTCGGCACCCTCGCCGATCAGGGCGACGCCGCGCAAATTGAGATTCGTGCGTCATGGACCCCGCTGGGCGAGAACTTCAGCGCACACGCCGAAGCGTGGAGCGAGTTGCTCTGCTTGCTTGCCGGCTTGCCTCATCACGAGGGCGTTGCCTCGCTCGGTTCACACCGGGTCAAGCGCGGCGGGCACGGTGCGTAGCCGGTGGTAGACCAGGGTGAACTTGATGCCGATTGGACGCTCGTCACGACGAGTGAGCAGCTGGCTCGGGCCGCAGACTCCATAGCTCAGGGGTCTGGTCCGGCAGGAATCGATGC
>JAAZFP010000326.1 GCA_012511645.1 Microbacteriaceae bacterium | reverse complement strand
GGTCGGGGCTAGACTGGGAGCATGGCAGAGATCGATATCAAGCCGCGCAGTCGCGCTGTCACCGACGGAATCGAAAAGGCGGCCGCCCGCGGCATGCTACGGGCAGTTGGCATGGGCGATGCTGACTGGGATAAACCTCAGATCGGCATTGCGAGTTCATGGAATGACCTCACACCGTGCAATCTGAGCCTCGACCGTCTCGCTCAGGGTGCGAAAGAGGGCGTGCACGGGGGTGGCGGGTATCCGCTTGAGTTCGGCACGATTTCCGTCAGCGATGGCATCTCGATGGGGCATGAGGGCATGCACTTCTCGCTCGTATCGCGCGAGGTCATTGCCGACTCGGTAGAAACTGTGGTGATGGCGGAGCGACTCGACGGCACCGTGTTGCTCGCGGGCTGCGACAAGTCTCTGCCGGGCATGCTGATGGCTGCTGCCCGCCTTGACCTCGCCTCGGTGTTTCTCTATGCCGGGTCGATTGCGCCGGGCTGGGTGAAGCTCACCGACGGCACTCAAAAAGAGGTCACGATCATTGACGCCTTCGAGGCGGTCGGTGCGTGCAAGGCCGGCACGATGAGCGAAGAAGATCTCAAACGCATCGAATGCGCGATCGCTCCGGGCGAGGGTGCCTGCGGCGGCATGTACACCGCCAACACCATGGCGTCCATCGCAGAAGCGCTTGGCATGAGCCTCCCCGGCTCGGCTGCGCCGCCGAGTGCCGACCGCCGCCGCGATTACTTCGCGCACCGCTCAGGTGAGGCAGTCGTGAACATGCTGCGCCTCGGGCTCACCGCGCGTGACATCATGACGAAGAAGGCGTTCGAGAACGCGATCACCCTGTTGATGGCCTACGGCGGATCGACGAACGCGGTGTTGCACCTGCTGGCAATCGCTCGCGAGGCTGAGGTTGATCTGACGCTCGAAGACTTCAACCGCATCGGTGACAAGGTGCCGCACCTGGCCGACATGAAGCCGTTCGGCAAGTATGTGATGGCCGACATCGACCGCAACGGCGGTGTGCCGGTGATTCTGAAGGCGCTGCTAGACGCAGGTCTGCTGCACGGTGACGTGATGACGGTCACGGGCAAAACCATGGCAGAGAACCTTGCAGAGTTGAACCCTGACCCCATTGACGGTGAAGTGATTCACCAGCTCGATGATCCGATCCACGCGACCGGTGGTCTCACGGTGCTGCACGGTTCACTCGCTCCCGAGGGTGCGGTGGTGAAGACCGCAGGCTTCGACGCTGACGTGTTCGAGGGCCCAGCTCGGGTGTTTGAGCGTGAGCGCGAGGCAATGGATGCGCTGACCGAGGGCAAAATCGGCAAAGGCGACATCGTCATCATTCGCTACGAGGGCCCGAAGGGTGGCCCCGGCATGCGAGAGATGCTCGCCATCACCGCAGCGATTAAGGGCGCAGGGCTCGGCAAAGATGTACTACTATTGACCGATGGGCGATTCTCAGGCGGCACAACCGGCCTGTGCATCGGCCACATAGCGCCTGAGGCATTTGACGGTGGTCCAATCGCCCTGGTTCGTGATGGAGACCTGATTCGGGTCGACATTGCCGCGAAATCGCTCGACATTTTGGTTGATCCCGCCGAGCTTGAAGCCCGCAGAGCAGACTGGGCTCCTCTTCCACAACGGTATACCCGTGGTGTTCTGGCAAAGTATGCCAAGCTCGTGCACAGCGCCTCAGAGGGCGCGATCACTGGCTAGCCGCCGCAGTGCGGTGAGTCCGTGCGCCTGACGCAGCACGAGCATTGCGCAACGAATCAAGTGAGAAAGTGTGACATGACCTCGGATACGAGTGCTGAAACCATGGATCCATCACCTCGCGGTGAGCGTATGACCGGCGCACAGGCGGTCGTCAGGAGCCTCGAACTGCTCGGTGTGACCGATGTGTTCGGCTTGCCGGGGGGCGCAGTCCTTCCGCTCTATGACACGCTCAATGACGCGACCGGGCTGCGCCACATTCTGGTGCGCCACGAGCAGGGAGCTGGTCACGCGGCTGAGGGGTATGCGGCCGCCAGCGGCAAAGTCGGCGTGTGCATCGCCACCTCGGGCCCTGGCGCGACCAATCTCGTCACAGCAATCGGTGACGCATACATGGATTCGGTGCCGATGCTTGCCATCACTGGTCAGGTCTACTCGCACCTGATGGGATCAGACGCCTTCCAAGAGGTCGATATCGTCGGCCTCACCATGCCGATCACCAAGCACTCCTTCCTGGTGAAAAAGGCTGAGGAAATTCCCGGGGCCATCGCAGCTGCCTACCAGCTTGCTGGAACGGGGCGCCCGGGGCCCGTGCTCGTCGACATCACCAAAGATGCGCAAGAGGCCGAGTTTGACTTCGTGTGGGATCCTCGCGTTGAGCTGGCTGGCTACCGGCCCATCACCAAAGCCAACAGCAAGCAGATTCAGGCCGCTGCCGACCTGATTGCCGAGGCTGAACGCCCCGTGTTCTACATCGGTGGCGGCATCGGTCGTGCAGGAGCCTCTGAGGAGTTCTTGCAACTCGCAGAGCTCGTCGGCGCCCCTGTGGTCACGACGCTGATGGCTCGCGGCATTTTTCCTGACTCACACCCGCAGCACCTCGGCATGCCCGGCATGCACGGCACGGTGCCTGCAGTGCTCGCTCTGCAAGAGTCAGACTTGCGCATCACGATCGGTGCGCGCTTTGACGACCGTGTGACCGGCAAGGTGGCGCTGTTCGCACCCGAGGCAAAGGTGATTCACGCAGACATCGATCCTGCTGAAATCGGCAAGATTCGAGCCGCAGACGTGCCGATCGTGGGCGACGCCGCAGAAGTGATCAG
>JAAZFP010000325.1 GCA_012511645.1 Microbacteriaceae bacterium | reverse complement strand
CACCTTCAGGATGTGCGGCGGCGCGTTCACGATCGGGAACGAGGGCGTCCCACGGGTAGTCGGGCAGCTCACCGCGCAGGGTTGGCATGCGCGGGGTTAGGCCTGCGGCGGCAGTGCCGCGACGATCGGGTGGTCAAAATCGTAGACGCCGACCTTTGCCGCGCCACCGGGCGAGCCAATCTCGTTAAAGAAGTCGACGTTTGCGGTGTAGTAGTCGGCCCACTCGTCGGGCAGGTCGTCTTCGTAGTAGATCGCTTCGACGGGACAGACCGGCTCGCACGCACCGCAGTCGACGCATTCGTCGGGGTGAATGTAGAGCATGCGGTCGCCCTCATAGATGCAGTCGACCGGGCACTCGTCAACGCAAGCGCGGTCTTTCACATCGACACACGGGAGCGCGATGATGTAGGTCATAAGAGCTCTCCGTTCCGTATTGCTGTTTCAGTCTGCGGGGCTGCACACGCGAGTCGCAGCGCCTCTCTAGCCTACTCCCCGCTCGATGTGCGTTCGGTGCACGCCGTGGGCGCGGGCCCACCCCTCACCGTCACTCCGACGGACTCAGCACTCATCCGCCTTAGCCTGTCAGCACTCATCCGCCTCAGCCGCCTCAGCCTGAGAGAGCCTACGGTGTGACGTAAATCGACCCGATCACCGTGCCGGTCGGGACTGGGCTCGCTTTCGCGTCGATCTCCACTGAGGTAGCGAACATCAGTCGGTCACTGACTTGCAGCTGACGAATGAACTCGGCGATCTGCTCTTCCTCACCAGTAATGGTGAAGGTTACCGGAATCCGAATGAGCCCTGTGCCGACGGGGGCTGCGGGTTCAGAGGTGGTGTCTCCAATCTCCTCAACCACGACATCGGTGTTCCCTGACGCTACTTCCTCAACGACTGCCTCTGGCAGCTCGCAGACCTGCACCTGAATGCCCGAGGCTACAGCACCGGTCACATCTTGGATGCGCTGCAATTCGCGCAGCATCCCCGCCCATTCCGGCTGTGTGGGAATCGATACTTCGAGCTCTTGCAGCTCACGCTTGAGAGTAAAGGACTCGCTGTCGGCCTGTTGCAGGCGCAACAATTGTGCCTCCTGCGTTTCGATCAAGAACTCCATGGTGTCAGATTCAACCCGAATCTGCGAGGCGGTCTGCAGCTGTGGCACGAAGCCGGCAAACACGCCGTAGAGAATGACGAGAATGCCGAGCAGGCCGGTCACGATGGCCCAGAGTCGAGTCTTCGCGCTCATGATGCATCTTCCTCTGCGAATCGGCCCGAGAGCACGGTTTCATCGAAGGTCACGCGGATCTGCGTGTTGAGGGTTCGAGCACCGCCCTCATCGACTGGTTGAGAGTCAACGACCTGGCCACACAGGAACCCCTCGATATCCTCCATACTGTCGATGAAGGTTGCGCCGAGGCCCCGCGCGTTGGCGTCTGAGCTGGCGATGACCAGCGTCGCGACGGCCCCCATTGCCACACAGTCTTCGTCGGGTTCCGGGGCCGCGCTATCGGCAGCAACGGTGGTGCCGGTGAACTTCACAATGGTTGCGCCCTCAGGCAGCTTCGATTTGATGTCGTCGCGCACCTCCATGAAGAGCACTTCGTCGGCGGTAACCGTCTGACGATCAATTTCCCGCGAACCCACGGCTTGCAGCAGCTTCCCGGTTTCGTCATAACCGGCGATCTGAGTGCTGAGTTCAGCTGATCGAGTTTGCAGTGCCGCATGCTCTTGCTGTGCGAGCGTCACGGGGATCATGCCGGCGGCCCAGATCAGACCCGCGACGACACCGCACGCGATGAGGGCAAGCAGCAGCTTCGGCAGCGTCTGTTCGTGATGAATTTCGGCGCGCTGCGCGTCGGTCAGCAGGTCTGCACGCGGGCTGGCACCAAAGGCTGGGTGTTTAGGGGATGCCATGACTCACCTGTTTCCGAGAGT
>JAAZFP010000324.1 GCA_012511645.1 Microbacteriaceae bacterium | reverse complement strand
ATATCGTTGTGTGGAAAGCGCACTCCCCAATCAATGCGAACACTCTTTACGCCCGAGCGGATGTGAAGGTTTCAGAAGCACAGTGGGACGCACTCGATGGTGTCAAACCTGCGCCGGAGCCGACTCCGACGAAGCCAGCAGAAGTGGCACCAGTCGCGGGGTCGCTGACCTGGGGTGTGTCGAGTGGTTTCTATGAGTACACGACCGACCCGGCTCGTCCGGCAAAGGGTGAGGTTCGCACCAGCGGTGTTGGTGGCGGAGCAGGCGGCTACGTCTTCCCGCAGGCCACCGGCAGCAGCTGGAACGCGGAGACCCGTACCGGCACCGTGCGGTACTCGGGCTCGGTTACCTTCTGGGGCCACGGTGGCGCCATGAACACCACCTTCGCAAACCCGGTCATCACGGTGAACAGCCCAATCTCGGGAAGCATTACCGCGAACGGAACGACCTACGTCTTGGGCCTCGCTTCGGCAGGCTTCACCGCAAACGCCGATGGCTCGATCACCTGGTCGAACGTGCCAGTGAATGGCGGCGTGAGCGGCGGCGGCAACGGTGGCGGTGGCGGTTTCGGCATGGATAACCTCACCTTCACCGTGGGTGTTGCCAGCGCGGCGAACTACGGCTCGACCGTGACCACCTCGCCCGCAGCGCAGACGCGCACCCCAGCGGCAGCGGCACCGGCAAGCACCGGCATCACCGTGGTGACGCCGCCACAGCAGCTCGCAGCTGGCGGCGAGATCGAGATCACGGCTTCGGGCTTCCAGCCCAACGAGACCGGCATCCTGGTCGTCATCTACTCAGAGCCCACCGTGCTTGACACCAACGCCAAGGCTGACGCCAACGGCGTGGTGCGCTGGATCGGTACCCTCCCCGAGGGCCTCACCGGCAAGCACACGATCACCATGCAGGGCAGCATCAATGTTGGTCAGGAGATCACCATCGTTGCCGCTGATGAGACAAAGGCTGCGGGGAAGAGCGCGACTGTCACCGAAACGGCAGAAACGACTGCCGGGGCGGCGACGCCAATCAGTGACGGCGGTACCCCAGCCTGGGCGTGGTGGACCGGCGCCCTCGCACTGCTGCTCATCGCAGGCGCATCAACCGGACTCGTCGTCGCACAGCGACGCAAGGCCGAACACGCAGCCACTGAGCTGTAGCACAAGAACGGGGGTCGGCCATCGGGCTGGCCCCCGCGCTGTGTCGCGCAGGGCTCATCATGCGCAGCGCTTGCTTCACATCGAGCGCCTGTCTCCCACAGCGTGCTTCGCCCAGACAGAGCGCCTGTGTTACCCGCAATGATTGAATGTTCAGCACGTCACGACCACAATCAACTCGTATCAACTCAGATCGCTGAAGGAACCTCACCCTCATGAAGAAGACCGCACGCTTCGCAAGCTCCACCATCGCTGCAGGCCTGTTCGCCGGCGCCGCTTTGCTGATGCCCGCGGCGGCGCATGCTGCTCCCGTCGTGGCTGAAGACACGGCAGGCGGGTCTGCTGCTTCGAGCGTGTGCGTGGTCACCGGGGGCGACATGAGCTGGGGTGTGATCGAACGATTCCGGTCGTACATCTCGGGTTCTATCGCTCATGGATCCTGGGAAGTCGCTGACCGCACCAGCTATGAGACCCCACTCTTTAGCTGGACCAACCCCACCGGCGAGATCGACGGTGAAACCGGGCGAGGGATTGTGTCGTTCTCCGGAAGCATTCACTTCACCGGCCACGAGGGCGTGCTTGATATGACCCTGTCGAACCCTGCAATCGAGCTCAAGGGCGACGGCACTGCCCGCATGCTGCTCGACGTGCGAAGCAACGATCCTGAGGGCAACCTGAAGATCGACGAGACCCAGGTTTCATTCGCAAAGATCGACAAGGTTGGTGCATTTGACCCACAGGCCGGCGAATTCGCATTCACCGATGCATCGGGCGTGCTGACCGCTGAGGGTGCCCCCGCCTTCGGTGACTTCTATTCCAGCGGTCAAGAGATCGACCCGGTCACTTTCAGCGTGCAGTACGAGCAGTGCGCGGGCTCAGGCGGCACCGGTGGAACCGATGAGGGAGCCGGCGCTCAAGAGCCGGAGGTGACGACGGAAGCCGAAGCCGTTGAAACGACCGAAGCGTCAGTGCCATGGTTGCCCATTGCACTCGGTGGTGTTGCGGTCGTGATTATTGCAGTGACCGCTGGCATGCTCATCGCCGGACGTAAGAAGACTGCGCCTGCTGCATCAGCCGACACATCAACCGCGCCATCACCCCAGACAGACGCAGGATCAAGCGAAGGCGACGCGTAACCCGCTTCTGGGGGCAGGCCAGCGTGCTGACTTCCAGCATCTGACACAGAGGCGTCTCGGCCCCAGTGTGCTGAGGCGCCTCACACGTTCTGGCAGTGTCTGACACTGCCAAACGGCCTT
>JAAZFP010000409.1 GCA_012511645.1 Microbacteriaceae bacterium | reverse complement strand
TTTCTTCGAGATAGGCGGGTGCATGCTCAGCATCGGTGACATACCCGTTCCGGCGCTGACTGCGTTGATGCGTCGCGATCACTGCGCCATCGGCAAGCACGTCGAGCTGATCGCCGACGATACGCACTTCAACGTTCAAGCCCGCGAACTCGTACGGGACTGAGTATTTGATGGTGTCGATCTGGATATGCCAGTCGCGATGTACTTTCGCTTTGCGCCACACCACTGGCTCCCACGGGCCTTGACCCTTAATCTTGGACACCTTGTTGTTGATATTTATGCCGCCATCGGCAGCATACCCAGTTCACGCCTTTCGTACTCATTTGGTGCAATATTCCCGATCGCTGAATGACGTCTTCTCGTGTTGTAACGGTTTGCCCATCGAAACACTGCCCGATACGCGCTCGCCTGGTCAGCAAACGCTGGTCTGCCCTCGAGAAGCTCCCGTTTCAACGCCGCGTTGAACGATTCCGCCAACGCATTATCGGCGCTCGACCCAACCACCCCCATCGACTGCTTCACCCCGAACCGTGTGCAAAGCTTCGCATACGCTTTCGAGGTGTAGACAGACCCGTGGTCGGAGTGAAATACCGCTTCTCGGAGGTTCCCGCCGCGTGCACGCCATGCGGCTGTGAGCGCGTCCGCAACAAGTTCGGTGCGCATATGATCAGCCATCGACCAGCCCGCAAGTTTACGCGAGCCCAAATCGATGCAGGTCGCAAGATACAAGTTCGTGCCATCCGCGACCGGCAGGTAGGTGATATCGCCCACATAGCGTCGCCCACACTCACCGACAGTGAAATCGCGGTGGAGAAGGTCAGGGAACTTCTCTTCCCCCTGAGCTGGGACTGTGGTCTTCACCCGGCGCCGTAACCGGATCCCTGCAAGCCGGTGTTCGCGCATCACCCTGGCCACTCGTTTATGGTTCACCCGCTCATAGGCAGGCACATTGCCGTTGAGTTCGGCAGTGACCCTCGGGGCTCCATAGGCACGATCCCCTCCCTGCTTCGGGTCTTGTACCATTCGAATACGATCCGCCAGCAGGCGGTCGGCCTCGGCTCTGGCTGCCCGGCCGGCAGCTGCCTTCAGCCACGCATAGAACGATGACCTTGCGACCCCAATCACTGCACATAACCGCTTCACGCTCCAGGCGTGCTTATGGTCTTCAACGAACTGGAAGCGGTTCACCAGTTCGTCTCTCCCGCGAAATATTTGGCTGCCTGACGGAGGATGTCACGCTCAGTAGTAAGCTTCCTCGTCTCAGCCTTCGCTGCAGCCAATTGCGTCTCTAACCGACTGATCGTAGCCGCTGGCGTGTCAGCATCAGAGGCAGCCGACGGTGTCGGGGTAGCGGGCGCACGCACACCGGTGCCATATTTCGCGACCCACGTATCTAGTGCACTGCGAGAGATCCCAAGATCACTCGCAATGGACTGCATGGTTTGATCGGGGGTGGATTCATAGAGGTCGACTGCTTGGCGACGGAATTCCTCTGGGTAATAGTTTCTAGCCATCTCTTAGATTCTCGCTCTCTTCCAACAAGAATGCTGGAGATCACGTGTCCAAGATCAGGGGGGAAGCCCCAGCATCGGGCGCCCACGATGATCGTGTCGCAGTCCGGGCCGGGGTACTGGGTCGAAGCGCTCCCGGACAGGGTCGCTGCGGACTCGATCGTGAACCGTCTCGCGCATCACGCGAGAGAGATCGGGCCTTGACCCTTGATCTTGGACATCTTGTTCACATAGTTATGCCGCGCTCCGAAGCATATCCGCTTCACGCCGCTCGTACTCGTTTGGTGCAATATTCCCGATCGCTGAATGCCTCCGCCTGGTGTTGTACCGGTTCGCCCATCTGAACACCGCCCGATACGCACTCGCCTGATCAGCAAACGCGGCCCGCCCCTCAAGGAGCTCACGCTTGAGTGCCGCGTTGAACGATTCCGCAAGCGCGTTATCGGCAGACGAACCTACCTGCCCCATCGACTGGCGCACCCCGTACTGTTTACACAGCTGCCCATACGCTTTCGAGGTGTAGACCGAGCCGTGGTCGCTGTGAAACACAGCCTCTTGAAGATAACCGCCACGCGCACGCCACGCAGCCGTGAGCGCATCAGTAACAAGTTCGGTGCGCATATGATCGGCCATCGACCAACCCGCAAGCTTGCGCGACCCCAGATCGATACAGGTCGCGAGATACAAGTTCGTGCCATCTTGAATCGGCAGGTAAGTGATATCGCCCACATAGCGGCGCCCCGACTCGCCGGTACTGAAGTCACGATCCAGTAGATCAGGGAACTTCTCATCGCTCTGCTCAGCGATCGTGGTCCTCACCCGACGCCGCAGCCGTATCCCTACAAGTTGATGCTCACGCATCACCCTGGCAACTCGCTTGTGGTTCACCCGTTCACCAGCAGACACCCCATCGTTGAGTTCGGCAGTGACTCGCGGCGCACCATACGCACGATCACCACCTTGCTTCGGGTCCTGCATTCTGCGAATACGAGCCGCCAACTCATCGTCGGCCGCAGCCCTAGCAGCTCGCCCTGCAGCGGCGTTGAGCCAGGCATAGAACGAGGACCTCGCGACGTCGATAACTTCACACAACCGCTTCACGCCCCAGACGTGCTTATGGTCTTCAACGAACTGGAAGCGGCTCACCAGTTCGTCTCTCCCGCGAAATATTTGGCCGCCTGACGGAGGATGTCACGCTCGGTGGTGAGCTTCCTAGTCTCGGCTTTCGCTGCCGCCAGCTGGGCCTCTAAGCGGCGAATCGTGATTTCTGGTGTGTCAGCACCTGTGGTGGTTGCTGTCGGTGTAGCAGGGGCTCGTTGCCCGGTCCCGTATTTCGCGACCCACGTGTCCAGGGCACTGCGAGAGATCCCAAGATCTGTTGCAATCTCCTGCATCGTCTGCTCAGGGGTGGATTCGTAGAGGTCGACCGCTTTGCGTCGGAATTCCTCGGGGTAGTAGTTCTTTGCCATCTCTTAGATTCTCGCTCTCTTCCAACAGGAATGCTGGAAATCACGTGTCCAAGATCAAGGGGTAAGCCCCCCGCCTGCCGAGCGTGTTGGTGTGCCGGGTGCCTTTCGCCTCGGCCACGATCGCGAGAAACAGCACCGCGAGGGTCGTGACCTTGATGCCGCCAGCTGTTGAGGCGGAGCCTCCGCCGACGAACATGAGGGCATCGCTGAGCAGCAT
>JAAZFP010000323.1 GCA_012511645.1 Microbacteriaceae bacterium | reverse complement strand
CATCCGTGCTGTTGCTTGGCGACACCGGTGAAGATGCGCAGCGCACACTCCTGAGGTATGAGGGGCGCATTCAGGCCGATGTGGTGAAGGTTGCGCACCATGGCAGCCGTGATCAGCACGATGCGCTCACGCAACAACTTGGCGCGCGCTGGGCATTGGTATCGGTCGGGGCAGACAACAGTTATGGGCATCCCGCATCGAGCACGCTTGCGGGGCTGAACGAAGCTGGCGCGCATATCTTGCGCACCGACCGCCACGGCTCAATTGCGCTGGTGCCCCAGCCAGATGGTGCACTCCAGCCATGGGTGCAGCATGCCGCGACGCGCGAACCAGAGCCAACGCCCTAGGCTAGAGCCGTGGCTACGACAAAATCATCCCGAGCAAAGATCGCGAAGGTCGGTTTTGATGAGGCCAGGCCCGCACCGGTCGTGCTCGTGAGTGGCCCTGAGCAGTTTCTCGCGAGCCGCGCGATGCAGAGCATCCGAGATGCACTGCGCGCCACAGACAGCGACCTCGAGATTCATGACATCGATGCCGCAAGCTATGGCAAGGGTGAGCTGTTCACGGTGGCGAGCCCCTCACTGTTTGCCGAGCCCCGGCTCATTCGTGTCGAAGGGGTCGAACACGCAAGCGATGCGCTGATCGAAGATGCGAAACGCTACCTGGAGGCTCCCGCAGAAGACACCACGCTGGTGCTGAGGCACGCGGGCGGTATGCGTGGCAAGGGGCTGCTCGACGCGGTGCGCGGCGACGCGGGCGGTGCGATTGGTGCGATCGAGGTGGTGTGTGCTGAGCTCAAGAAAGATGCTGAGCGTATGGGGTTTGCGCAGGCCGAGTTTCGCAGACACGGTGCTCAGGTAGCCCCGGGTGCGCTGCGTGCGCTGCTCGCCGCCTACACGGGATCGTTGGGAGAACTCGCCGGGGTGATCGAGCAGCTCATCTCTGACGCCGGCACCCGTATCGGTGAGGCTGAGGTTGAGCGGCTGACCGAGGGCAGGGTTGAGGCAGGCGCGTTTAAGGTCGCCGACGCGGCAACGGCAGGCAGGGTCGCCGACGCGCTACTTCTGCTGCGCCAGGCGCTCGACACCGGGGTCGAGCCAATTCCGATGCTTGCCGCGCTCAATATGAAGGTGCGGGCAATGGCGCGGGTCTATGGGGCGCGAGGTTCGAGTGGCGAACTTGCGTCAGCATTTGGCATGGCGCCGTGGCAGGTCGAACGCGCCCAGCGTGAGACGCGGGGATGGAATGAGGGTGATCTTGCGCGAGCGGTCGATCTCGCTGCTGAGACCGAGCGTGCGCTGAAGGGTGGCAGTCGCGACCCGATGTACGCGCTCGAACGCTATGTGCTGTTTATCGCGCGCCGCGGTTCGAATCGTGCGCAGTAAAGAGGTCGGTTGTTCGCCGGTGTGACCGGCACAGGTGTCGTGAAGGCGCTCAGGCGCGAGGTGTTCGAATCATTGACTCTTGGGCGACACTGGCGACGAGATCGCCATGCTGGTTATAGAACCGGCCGTGCGTGAGGCCTCTCGCGCTCTGTGACGTGGGGGTGTCGAGCTCATAGAGCAACCATTCGTCGACTCGGAACGGCCGGTGAAACCACATGGCGTGGTCGAGGCTTGCCGCACGAAACCCTGGGGTTGCCCACGGAATGCCGTGCTTTTGCATGATCGGTTCGACCAGCAGATAGTCGCTGGCAAAGGCGAGAGCTGCGCACTGCACCGCATGGCTGGCATCAAAGGTGTCCCGACTGCGAATCCACACCTGCATTGTGCTGCTCTGGTTCGTGACATCGACCGTAATGTCGCCGCCGACGTAGCGAAGGTCGAAGGGGCGGTTCAGCAGCCATGAGGCGCGATCATCGGCGAGGCTGCCATATTTCTCCCAGACCGACGGGAGATCTTCTGGTGCGGGCACCGTCGACATGTCAAAGGACGTCTGAT
>JAAZFP010000322.1 GCA_012511645.1 Microbacteriaceae bacterium | reverse complement strand
TCTCGCAAACGGTGCGCTGCTCGCACTGCTGCAGGGCGGCACCGTGGTGCTGCA
Organism: Microbacteriaceae bacterium; assembly: GCA_012511645.1. GTDB lineage: Bacteria > Actinomycetota > Actinomycetes > Actinomycetales > Microbacteriaceae > Leucobacter. Next base: position 2,261 of record JAAZFP010000322.1, on the reverse strand, counting down.
CGAAAAGTTTGAGCCGGGTGACGTGCTTGCCGCCGTCGAAGCCGAGGGCATCACGATGCTGGCCGGGGTGCCGACCACCTATCAGCTGCTGCACGAGCACCCGAACTGGTCGGCCACTGACTTGAGCTCGCTGCGCCGACTCACTTGCGGCGGCTCAGCGGTGCCAGAGCGCATCATGGCGGCCTACGATGAGCGCGGACTCGGATTCTCTGTGGGCTATGGCATGACCGAAACCTCACCCGGCACCACTGCATTGCCTGCGCACCGCGCCATGCAGAAGGTTGGCTCATCGGGTCTGCCCCACTTCTTCACTCAGGTCAAGATCGTCAACGACGCTGGCGAGACCCTGCCTCCGCACGAAGTTGGAGAAATCTGGGTGAAGGGCCCCAATGTTATTACGGAGTACTGGCAGAATCCAGACGCTACGGCCGCCACGTTCGTCGATGGCTGGTTCAAGTCGGGTGACCTGGGGTACTTCGATGAAGAAGGATACATCTTCATCTCTGACCGTCTGAAAGACATGATTATTTCGGGTGGCGAGAACATCTACTCGGCCGAGGTCGAAGGCATCATTATGGAGCTTCCCGCGGTGTCTGGTGTGGCGCTGGTGGGGGTGCCGGATGAGAAGTGGGGCGAAGTGCCCCATGCCTACATCAGCCTCGCCCCTGGCGAAGAGGTTTCAGCAGATGAGATCATTGCCCATGTGACCGGCAGGCTTGCCAGGTACAAGATCCCCAAGAAGATTCTCTTCGTCGAAGACTTTCCGCGCACTGCGAGCGGAAAGATTCGGAAGAACGAGCTACGTGCAGCGACGCACACCAATGAATCATAAGGAGTAACGTCTCATGACCACGCAAACCGTGCAACCAGACAACCCCACGCGGGTGGTCGCAATTGCGCGCGCGACAACGAAGAAACGAAAGGCAAGGCCGAAACGCCTGTTGCTGGGTATCGCCGGCATTCTGACGTTCCTTGTCATTTGGGAGATCGCTGCCCGAATTGGCCTCGTTGATGCACGCTTCTTGCCGCCGCCAACCGAAGTGTTGCCCGCCTTCTTCACCATCATGACCTTTGCCGACTTCTGGAAAGCCATGGGCGATACCGTCGTGACCTGGGGCATCGGCCTCATCATCGCGCTGGTCGCCGGCACCATTGTTGGGGTCATTGTGGGGCTGTCGCCGTTCCTGCGCCGTGCTACCCACACCACCGTCGAGTTCTTGCGCCCGATTCCCTCGGTTGCGCTGATTCCTCTCGCCGTGCTGCTGTTTGGCGCGCAGATGGAAGCCGGCTTGATGCTCATTCTTTACGCATCGTTCTGGCAGATTTTCATTCAGGTGCTCTACGGCGTGGGAGATGTCGACCAGGTCGCGATGGCCACCGGCCGCAGCTACGGCTTCAACCAGTGGCAGCGGGTGCGATACATCGTGTTCCCGACGATGCTGCCCTACCTGATGACCGGCCTGCGCCTCGCCGCAGCCGTCGCCTTGATCCTGGCGGTGACCGCACAGCTGCTGATTGGCACGCCAGGCCTGGGACTTGAGAGTGCTCGAGCTCAAAATGCTGGGCTCTACGTCAACATGTACGCGCTGATTCTTTCCACCGGTGTGCTCGGCATCGTCATTAACTTAGGCGCACGAGCACTCGAGCGGGCGATGCTGTCGTGGCACGAGTCGGTGCGAGGGGAGCTCCCATCATGAAAAAGACGCTTGCCGCATTTGGTTTTGCCCTCGGCCTGCCAGTTATCCTGGTTGCGCTGTGGTGGTTCAGCACGATCGTTTCTCCAAACTTCTTTGTGCCTACCCCTCCCGAGCTGATCGCAACGTTCGTGGAGACCTGGTTTGGTCCAAGAATTTGGATCGACCTGCTGCCGAGCGTTGGTCGATTTATCGCGGGCGTGGCCATCGCCATTGTGCTCGGCATCCTGATCGGAATCGTCGTCGGCCTCAACCCGAGTCTCCGCGCGTTCACCGAGCCGGTGTTCGAGTTCTTCCGTGCGCTGCCCCCACCAGTGTTGATCCCCGTGCTGCTGCTGCTCTTCGGCATCACCGACTGGGTGAATATTGGCATCATCGTGCTGGCCGCAATCTGGCCTGTGGTGCTCAACACCGTTGAGGGTGTGCGTGCCGCAGACTCGGTGCAGTCAGACACGAGCCGCTCGTATGGCATTAACGGGTTCGCGCGAGTGCGACACCAGGTCTTGCCTTCGGCGTCACCGCAGATTTTTGCGGGTGTCAGGCAGGCGCTGCCGATTGGTCTGATGC
>JAAZFP010000321.1 GCA_012511645.1 Microbacteriaceae bacterium | reverse complement strand
GTGAGCGCCGTCGTCGTGCCGTTGGCCAGTAACTGGTCGAAGAAGATGCTGGCAACTGCGGCTGCGTGCACCTTGTCATTAAAGCGCTGCTCGGCAACAAACGTGTAGGTGTTCAGCCAATCGATCAACTGCGCGCCAAATGCCGCGATGATGCCGGTTTGCACGTAGTGCACATGAGTGTCGACAAACCCAGAGGTAATGATGCCGTCGGGGTAGTGGTCGAGCGGAGTGCCCTCTGGAATCTGATCCTTGAGTGCCGCGTATGGGCCCACCCCAGTGATGCGACCGTCAGCGACAATGATGAGTCCGTCAGTGTGCTCGATGAGCGCATCATCTGCGAGAAACGGGTCACCGGTCACCGTGACAATATGACCGCGAATCGCGCGGGTTCCGGCGTGCGCGCCGGGTGCGTAGTAGGGCATTGTTGTCTTCCCATGATGAGTCGCGTCATGCAAACTCCTGTGATTGTTCCCCAGAGTATGTTTAGCAGGCACGGATGACAAGCGATTCTCTCGGCGTTTGTGGAGGAGGGATTCCTCGGAGCTCACTGTCATATCGTGACACGTCGGCCGGCCGTCAATGACACAATACGTGGCTTGCACACCCCCGCACGGGCCATCGCGTGGTTGTGGGTCAACGCTGGCGCCGGCGCCGCGTTCGCGCTGCCCGCGGCGGTTGCTGCGATGGCGAACCCGGCACTGGGGTTCGCGCTCGCCGTCGGCGTGCTGCCCCCAGCGGCGATCGGTTAGCGTGCGCCGAGGCGAGAGCGGGTGCTCATCGCGCTGCTCGGCGGCGGCATTATTACGGCGTTTAGTGTGCCGCTCATTGTGCAGATCGGCTCGCTTTGGTTCGGCATCGGCACGCTCATCATCACCGTGCTGCTAATTCTGTGGGGCGTGCTGCGTAAGCGTGAGAAGCAGCCGGCTGCGGGCTGAGCGTAGCCTCGTTTCGTGCGCTGATCTGGCGGGTTTGTGCCACTTTCGTCGGGCTGCGCAGGGCGTGCATACGATGGGTGACACACACAGTCGTGAGAAAGGCTCACCATGTCACAGAACCAGTCGTTTGATCCCTCGCAACCTGGGGCAGATTCTGCCGCGCAGTTCTCGGCGCCGACACCGACCGGCCCCGCCGTGCCAGTGGCTCAGACCACGCAAGCCCCCGCCTCGAACGGGCTCGCAATGTCGGCACTCATCACCGGCCTGCTCGGCCTGCTTGCCGTGCTGGTGTTCTTCATGACCGACCTTGGCGGTTCGCTGCTGACAGTCGGGGCCGTGCTCGGCATCGTTGGCTTCGTGCTCGGCATCGTCGCGTTGAAGAAGCGCCAGTCAAAGGGCATGGCGGTGACCGGGCTCGTGACGGGTCTGATCTCAGCGTTGTTGGCCCTCGCGATCTTTGTGTTTGCGCTGATCTTCATTGGCGCGCTCGCCTCGGCATTTATGTAATTCTTCCCGCAGAGGCGACACTTGTGCCTACACTGGCCGGGTGGGGGACGATGCGCTGACGCTCGAGCGAGGGCAGACTGCGGCTCGATTGGCGAGCGCAGACGACCGTTCGCTGCCGTTGCCCGAGGGTGTGC
>JAAZFP010000320.1 GCA_012511645.1 Microbacteriaceae bacterium | reverse complement strand
GGTGTGATCCTCGCGTCGCCGCCGCTGGACTTCCACATCAGTGACACGTACTTCGTCGTGGCGCACTTCCACTACGTCGTTTTCGGAACCGTCGTGTTCGCGATGTTCGCTGGCTTCTACTTCTGGTGGCCAAAGTGGACCGGCAAGATGCTCGGTGAGCGTCTCGGCAAGATTCACCTCTGGGTGCTGTTCATCGGCTTCCACATGACCTTCCTCGTGCAGCACTGGGCAGGCGTTATGGCGATGCCTCGTCGTTACTACACCTACCTGCCAGAAGACGGCATCACCTGGATGAACCAGCTGTCGACTGTAGGCGCGATGATTCTTGGTGTATCGATGATTCCATTCCTGCTCAATGTGTATCTCACCGCACGCAACGCGCCCAAGGTCACCGTCAACGATCCTTGGGGATTCGGCCGCTCGCTCGAGTGGGCTACTTCTTGCCCGCCACCTCGCCACAACTTCACCTCGATTCCTCGTATTCGTTCAGAGTCTCCCGCGTTTGACCTGAATCACCCCGAGGTGACCGGTGTTAAGCAGCCTGGCGAAGAAAACCAGCCGGCACTCGCCTCCGCGAAGTAGCGCTGAAGGGAAACATCATGAAGTCAAGTATTGTCCTTTTCACGATCCTCGCGGCATACTTCTGGATCGTCGGCACCGTGTACACGGTGTGGCACTACCTCACCCATGGATGGCTTGAGTGGGCGGGCACTAGCGTAGTGTTCCTCGCTGGTGGCCTGGGTGCGTTCATCGCGTTCTACCTGTGGCTTGTGCAACGCAAGCAGGGCGGCGTGCTGACGGAAGACATCGAGACCGCCGACATCGACGATGGTGACCCAGAGGTTGGCGAGTTCAGCCCATGGAGCTGGTGGCCGATGACGCTCGCGTTTGCGTTGGCTCTGTTTATCCTGGGCCTCTGTGTCGGCTTCAACTTCTGGCTCTCGTACTTCTCGCTGCCGCTCATCGCGGTGAGCATGTTCGGGTGGGTGTACGAGTACTACCGCGGTCACTTCGCGCGCTAGATTGCTGGTTATCCCGTGACAGTAGAGATTCGACGAGGTCGCAGCGACGATCTTGACGCTCTGTACGCGTTAGCTCGCCAGTACCAGACCGGACGTGAACCAATCGGGCGCGACGAGTTTCTCGTCGCGCTCGATAACGTTCTCCGTCACCGCGACCAAGAGACGAATGTCTTGTTCGTCGCGCAGGAGTCCGGTACCGTCGTGGGGTATTCACTCATGACCGTCTCACGATTGCTCCACGCGCCAGGATTGACTGCCCACCTGCAGGAGATCGTTGTTGACGAAGATGCACGGGGCCGAGGAGTCGGCGACCGACTTATGCAAGCAAACGAACACTATTGCATGGGCAGGGGAGTCAGGCAGCTTTCTGCGTCAACTGCCCGCATGGGTTCGTTCTATAACCACCGTGAATTTGAAGCTGTCGGGCAGCACTACCGAAAGATCTTGGAGCTCGGTTAGGCACTCGATGTATGGCTGACAGTGACGTCACCACCGACACCACGGATACTCCTCGACGTGCTCGACGGCGAACAGGCGAGAATCGAGAACGGCTCATTCTCGCTGGTATCCTTTGCTTCGGGCGTACGGGATTCTCCGGTACGTCGACGGGAGAAATCGCTGCTACAGCGGACGTTCCGCAGCCGCACGTCTATGCAAACTTTTCCACGAAGCACGCTCTCTTTCTTGAGTGTCTTTCATTGGTGATCGACATTCTGATTTCAGAAGACACCAGCATCGCAGAGGCACAGGTGCCGTCGACAGCCGAGAACTCGGCTCTCGTGTGGCAACCACCGCAGCAGATTGCTGAGAGACGTCGCGGGTTGCTGCGACATGTGATGCACGCCGCACCCCAGCTCGCGTACGCGAGTGAAGATCTGGCTCAGTTCGTCTTTCAAGCGATCGCTGCAGGCCCAACACTGTCACAGCTTCACGCAGCAGGGGCAGGAGACGATGCTCAGGCGCTCATTCACATGCTCACGCAGCGTCTTGATCGAGAGAGCCTTACGAACCTACTCTCAGAGGCAGCAGAAGCCCTGACTGCCCGTTCAGCCACAGTGCGGGTAAGCGACTTATCTTCCTCTCCCCGCAGCTCCGCATGAGCACTGGGGTATGACACCGCCATGTTCTCTTCCTCACCGTGACTCTTGTGCTCGTCTCACTGCGCTGCTGCCTGGAGAAGGGGCACGCGGCTATCGCCTCCATGAGGAAGACAACTGAGGCCCTCCGCGCAATATGCGGAGGGCCTCAGCTACTCATCGATGTGACCGAAATTAGTGGCCTTCGTGCTTGGCCTGTTCGATCTCTGCCTGGCTTGGCGGAACAACACGGTCCTGGAAGAACCAGCGGCTGAAGCCAGCCCGGAGGCGACGTGAGAACGGAATTCGACCGTTTGAGTTCGGGCGCAACATCAGTGGCTCGTAGTCGTGATAGCTGACCAGCTCCCAGCGCTCATACTCGCTGACGGGCTTGTGCACCTCGACGAATTCGCCGCCCTGCAGGCGCACGATGCGACCCGACTCGTAGCCGTGCAATGCGATAGAACGATCCTTCTTCTGGAGACCAAGGCAAATGCGCTTCGTGAGCCAGTACGCAATGATCGGACCAAAGATCAGGAGGAACTGGAGCGAGTGGATCACACCTTCGATCGACAGCTGGAAGTGTGTTGCCATGAGGTCGGAGCTCGCTGCCGCCCACATCACTGCGTAGAAGGTGACGCCAGCTGCGCCGATCGCAGTACGAGTCGGAGCGTTGCGCGGGCGGTCGAGAATGTGGTGCTCGCGCTTGTCGCCGGTGACCCATGCCTCGATGAAAGGGTAGATCGCGACGAGTACGATGAAGAGACCCATAACAGCGACGGGGATCAGCATGTTCCACGACCAGGTGTAACCGAACCCCTCGGTCTCCCACCCTGGCGGCACAAGACGTAGCGCACCATCGGCAAAGCCGATGTACCAGTCAGGCTGAGTACCCGCAGAGACAGGGGATGGATCATACGGGCCGTATGCCCAAATCGCGTTGATGCCAACGAAGCTGGAAATCAACATGATCACGCCGAAGACGATAAAGAAGAAGCCGCCGGCCTTCGCTGCATACACAGGAAGGACTGGGAAGCCTACGACGTTCTGCTGCGTCTTACCGGGGCCAGGGTACTGCGTGTGCTTGTGGATGACCACGAACGCGAGGTGCAGAGCCACGAAGAGGATCACGAGTGCTGGCAGCACCATGATGTGCAGCATGTACAGACGGCCCACAATGTCGGTGCCGGGGAACTCTCCGCCGAAGAAGAAGAACGACAGGAATGTGCCGATAACCGGGATCGCCTTGATGATGCCGTCAATGATTCGAAGGCCGTTGCCCGAGAGCACGTCATCTGGCAGTGAGTAACCGGTGAAACCCTCAGCCATTGCGAGGATGAAGAGCACGAAGCCGATCACCCAGTTGAGCTCACGCGGCTTCCGGAACGCGCCGGTAAAGAAGATGCGCAACATGTGGAGCCCGATTGACGCCACAAACAGCAGCGCAGCCCAGTGGTGCACCTGTCGCATCAGCAAGCCGCCGCGAACCGAGAAGGAGATGTCGAGGGTCGACGCCATAGCGCCTGACATCTCGATGCCCTTCATCGGTGTGTACGGGCCGTTGTAAACGGTCTCGATCATTGTGGCCTGGAAGAACAACGTCAGGAACGTTCCCGACAGCAGAATCACAATGAAGCTGTAGAGAGCTACTTCACCGAGCAAGAATGACCAGTGGTCGGGGAAGACCTTGCGGCCGAACTCCTAGACTGCGACACCAATCTTGGGGCGAGCGTCGATGTAGCTGGCGGCCTTGGCGGTAAATGTGCTTCCGCTCTGGTTCTGAGGGGTAGGGGTAGTCACAGTGCTCACTTGAGGCGCTCCCAAAAGCTCGGGCCAACAGGTTCGGTAAAGTCACTCGTTGCGATGAGGTACCCCTCGTCGTCAACCGCGATCGGCAGCTGTGGAAGCGGACGCTTGGCTGGGCCGAAGATCACCTTTGCCTGATCGCTTACGTCGAACTGCGACTGGTGGCAAGGGCAGAGCAGGTGGTGCGTGTGCTGCTCGTTGAGAGCCACAGGACAACCCACATGCGTGCAAACCTTTGAGTATGCGACGATGCCATCGTAAGACCAGCTCTTGCGATCCTCAGGTTCCTTGATCACATCGGGGTCGAGACGAATGAGCAAGACGATTGCCTTAGCCTTTTCATCGAGGACGTTGGTTGCCTGACCGAGGTTTTCTGGTACCACATGGAACACAGATCCGATGGTCACATCAGAGGCGCGGATCGCAGCACCAACGTGGTGGCCACCATGGTCACGCGCAAGACGCACTCCGCTGTCCCACATCGTGTGCTTCAGCAGCACGACAGGATCCTGGTCTTGTGGGGCCAGCCCACGGAGCAGGGTGATGCCGGGAATCGGGAACGCAATGAGCGCTCCGATCAGGCTATTGCGAACCAGTGTGCGGCGAGAGAAGCCGGATTCCTGATCAGCGACCGTAAACACCTCTGCAGCTGCCTCACGAGTTTCGGAGTTGCTCGGGACCGGGTGGCGCTCATCGATTGATTCATGATCTGCCATGAGAGCCTTGCCCCAGTGGACCGCACCTATACCAAGTGCGAGAAGCGCGAGCGTCATGCCGACACCGACGAACATGTTGTTCAGTCGAATCTCCCACAGATCTCCCGATTCCATCGGGAAGAACATGTAGGCAAGGACTGCTCCCAGGCTGCCGACAATCGACAGGTAGAAAAGCACATACACCCAACGCTCTGCGGTGCGTTCTGACTTTTCGTCAAGGTCGGTGATGCGCTTGCGATGCGGGGGAAGCCCCGGGTTTTCAACGGCATCTGGCGAAATAACTGCGGTACCTACCGCATCGCCGACCGTGCCGTGGCTCTGGGCGCTGACAACGGCGGTTTCGTCACCGTTGCTCTTCGCTACCTCTGCCATGATGCTCCTTGTTTGCTGACTGTGTTGACAGTTGACGTGTGGGGGTGGATCAGTTCGACTTCGCGGTGACCCAGACGGTCAGTCCGACAATGACGCCGAGACCGATGATCCAGATGAAGAGGCCTTCAGCAACGGGGCCGATCGAACCGAGTGACAACCCACCAACCGACGGTGCTTCGTCAATGTATTTCAGGTAGCTGATGATGTCAGCCTTTTCCTGAGGGGTGATGTTTGCGTCGTTGAAGACGGGCATTGCCTGAGGGCCGGTGACCATTGCTTCATAGACATGGGTGGGTGCGACGCCAAGCAGTGGGGGAGCCCACTTGCCCTCAGTGAGTGCGCCGCCGGCACCGGATACGTTGTGGCACATTGCGCAGTTAATGCGGAAGAGCACGCCACCGTTTGCAACGTCGTGGTCTCCGGTCAAGTACTGAGCCTCTGGGAGGTCAGGTCCGGGAGCGAGCGATGCGACGTACGCAGCGAGCTGCAGGGTCTGCTCTTCATCAAACTGCTTTGGCTTCACCATGCCCTGAGGGCCCTGGAATGCCAGCGGCATACGGCCTGTACCGACCTGGAAATTCACCGACGCAGCGCCCGAACCGATGAGCGATGGGCCATCGGGGGTTCCTTCGGCGTTCAAGCCGTGGCAGGTCGCGCAGTTCGCGCCGAACAGTTTTTCACCCGCAGTGAGGTTCTGCTCATCTTGGCTGAATGAAGCCCAGTCAACTTCTGCTGATGCAGAGGTTTGGCTAAATCCGGTGTACGCGGCGCCGGTCACGAGCAAGCCGATTGCAACGAGTGCAACGGTGGCAAGTGGGTGACGGCGACCGGTTTTGCTAACGACGTTCTTCTTGGCGCGTGCCATGATTCTCGGTTACTCCTGAGCTATTTGACCACGTAGATGACGATGAACAGTGCGATCCACACGATGTCAACGAAGTGCCAGTAATAGGACACAACAACGGCGGTGGTCTCTTCTTTCACCGTGAAGTTCTTCACCGCGTAGATGCGACCAATGACGAAGAGGAAGGCAATGAGACCCAGCGACACGTGGATCCCGTGGAAGCCAGTAGTGAAGTAGAACGCTGAGCCATATGGATCACCGTTGAACATAATGTCTTCGGAGACAAACGTTGCATACTCCCAGACCTGCCCGGAAACGAAGATCGCACCGAGGAAGAAGGTCAGGTAGAACCATTCCACCGTTCCCCATTTGGCGGGGCTCTTGCCCGTTGCATATGGCTGCATGCGCTCCGCGGCGAAGACGCCAGCCTGGCAGGTAAACGATGATGCAACCAGGATGAGCGTATTGATCAGCGCAAACGTAAAGTTGTGCTTTTCGGTCTGCTCAACCCACAGGTCAGGGTTCATCGCACGAAGGGTGAAGTAAATGGCAAACAGGCCAGCGAAGAACATCAATTCGCTGCCGAGCCACACGATCGTGCCAACGGCGACCGTGTTCGGCCGCTTAACGGCGGACACAGCGGTTTGGGTATTCATGGTGGTTGTCGTCACCCCTCCATTATGGCTGAAAGTTTGGTGTGTATATTCCACATTCACACGGCGCGCCGAACAATCTGCGCTTCTCCTGTGCAAGCCTAGCGGGTTTG
>JAAZFP010000319.1 GCA_012511645.1 Microbacteriaceae bacterium | reverse complement strand
GACAGCTGATCAGAGCGACGACGCAGCTGAGATTCTGGATCGGGCATGCCCGCGGCCCCCAGCGCCGCGGCAACCCGCGCGGGCCGCTCGCCCCTCGTGCCGATGCGGTGCAGGCGTAGGGCGTCGCCCACCTCGTGCTGCAGGCGCCTGAGCGGATCGAGGCTGCCCAGCGCATCCTGGGGAATCAGCGCCACTTGCGCCCCGCGAATCGCCTGCCACACGGCAGACCCGCGGGAGGGAGCATTCTCGTCGAACAGCTCTACTCGGCCGGTCACAATCGCAGCGCGGGGCAGCATGCCGAGTGCGGCGCGGCCCGTGAGGGTCTTGCCTGAGCCACTTTCGCCCACGAGCGCGACGCACTCGCCGGAGTGTACCGCGAGCGAGACCCCGTCGACGGCGGGCCGCCCGGTGCCCGGGAACATGACGGTCAAGTTGGTAATGCGAATCAGTGGAGCGGCGGTCATGCGTATCGCTCCTTTCGCTGAAACGCGCGCCCGAGCACGGTCGCGGTGATGCCGACCATCACAATCGCGAGCCCGGGAAACACCGTCATCCACCACGCCTTCGTGAGGTATGGGCGGCCCGCGTTGAGCATCGCCCCCCATTCGGGCGTGGGCGGGGGGCTGCCGAGCCCCAAGAATCCGAGCGCGGCAGCGAGGATCACCGCGTGCCCGATGCCGAGCGTTGCAAGCACCAGCACTGAACGCATCGTCTCGGGCAGCACGAGCGTGAACCACACCCGCGCGGGGGAGTCACCCTGCACGCGGGCCGCATCGACAGGGCCCGCCCCCAGCTGCTGCCTGATACTGCCGCGGATCATTCGCGCAAACCCGGGCGCCGTCGCCAGCGACACCGCAAGCACAATCGAAAACACGCCAGGCCCCCGCACCGCAATCACGAGTAGCGCGAGCAACAGGCCGGGAAACGAGAACAGCGCCTCGATGAGCCGGTCGGCGACGTAGCGCACGGGGCCAGCTGCGCGGCTACGGCTGCCGCCCGCAAGCACTCCGATGCCGAGGCCGAGGATGAGCCCCACGAGCGTTGCGACCACGCCGATCGTGAGCGAATCTCTCGCACCGTAGATCACGCGGCTGAACACGTCACGGCCCGAGTCGTCGGTGCCGAAGGGATGCGCGAGCGACGGTGGCGCGAAGGCTCCCGCAGGGTCGACGGCGAGCGGGTCGTAGGGGGCGATGAGGCCGGGCGCGACCGCGCACGCGACGAACACGAGTGCCGCGGTGAGCGAGATCCAGCCGGCCACGCCGAAGCTGAGCCCGCCGAACCGAGGCGCTCGGCCACGAAGCTTCAGAGCGCCGGGTGAACGCTTGCCGGGGATCGGAGAATGAACTCTAGACACGTGGCACCCCCTCTTGCAGCCGCGCCTCGGTGCGGGGGTCAACCCGCGCAACGATGAGATCGGTAACGAGGGTCACCACCACATAGGCGAGCGCAGCGAAAAGCACCACGCCGAGCACCACCGGGATATCCCGGCCCAGCACCGCATTCACGAGGGTACGGCCAAGGCCAGGGCGGGCGAAGATGACCTCGATGACGGCGGTGCCACCGAGCAGTGATCCGAGTGTCCACGCGGTCATGTGGAGGCCGGGCAAGATGCCGTGCCGCACTACGTGGCGCAGCTTCAGACCGAGCGGTGTCTCGCCGCGAGCGGTGGCCGCCGAAATGAACGGGGCATCGCGGGCGTCGTCGATGCCGGCGCGACACACCTGCGCGATGAAGCCCGCCGTCGGAATCGCGAGTG
>JAAZFP010000033.1 GCA_012511645.1 Microbacteriaceae bacterium | reverse complement strand
GCGGTTTGGGTATTCATGGTGGTTGTCGTCACCCCTCCATTATGGCTGAAAGTTTGGTGTGTATATTCCACATTCACACGGCGCGCCGAACAATCTGCGCTTCTCCTGTGCAAGCCTAGCGGGTTTGGGCCTCGAACCTTTCATCAGATGAATGCTCGGTGTTTCGGGGGATTTCACCCGCGCGAATAGAATTGACGCATGCTAGATGATCAGACATGGCCGAATGTGCTGTCCACGTTGCTCGACGGGGGAGACCTCAGCGTCTCGCAAGCTGACTGGGCGATGTCTGAGTTCATGCGTGGTCAGGCGTCACCCGCGCAAATAGGCGCTTTCTTGGTTGCACTGCAGATTAAGGGAGTCACGGTCGATGAGATTGTCGGCTTTCGTGATGCGATTCTTGCCGAGGCAACCGAGGTTCCACTTCCTGCCATGTCGCTGGATATTGTCGGCACCGGGGGAGACCGTTTTGGCACCGTAAACGTCTCGACGATGGCTTCAATCGTCTGCGCTGCCGCGGGTGTTCCCGTAGTGAAACACGGCAACAAAGCTGCGAGCAGCAAGTCTGGGGCATCAGATGTGCTGAGTGCTCTGGGGATTGATTTTTCTCTCGAGCCCAATCAACTGCTCGAGAGTTTCAACGAAGTCGGGATTGCTTTTGTCCACGCAGCTCGTTTTTCGCCGGGCTTCCGACATGTCGCACCAGTTCGTGCTGAACTCGGGGTGCAGACTGTTTTCAACTACCTTGGGCCCCTGTGCAACCCTGTGCGGCCAGAAGCGACGGCCGCAGGAGTTGCCGATGTCACCCGAGCTCCGCTTTTTGCTGACCTCTTCCGCTTCCGTGGCGCCGCCGCGTTGGTCTTTCGAGGGGATGACGGACTCGACGAGTTGACGACCACTGGGCACTCCCATATCTGGGAGGTGAGCAGGGGAGCGCTGACAGAGCATGACCTTGATCCTCGTGACCTTGGCATCGCCCGAGCGAAGATGTCGGACCTTGTCGGTGACACGCCAGAGCACAATGCACAGGTTGTGCGCCGCGTCTTGGCCGCCGAGCAGGGGCCAGTGCGCGACATCGTGCTGCTCAACGCCGCAGCGGGCCTTGTGGCGTTCGATCTTGCGGCAGTGCCAGAGAGTGCGGATCGGCCGATACTTGAACGGCTCGAAGAGAAGCTCGTAATTGCTGCGAACGCCATCGACTCGGGTGCAGCCGCCGACAAGCTTGCGCTGTGGGCCTCATCAACCAGTAGGTTGTCGGCCCAGAGCTAGTCGTGTGCACGAATGGTTAGTGGCGATCGGTCTCCGTGCTTCGGATTCGCGCGAGGGAAGTGGACCATGTTGATCACGTCAGTGCCGCGCATTTCTCAAAGCTGACATAATGCAGATTATCAGCGAGTTGAGTTATGCGCGGGAATACTCGCCTCGATCGTGCCAGTATGTGTCCTGGATCACGGGCGAACAGCAAGAAACAGACGCGTTACAAGCACGCTTGCGCCCACCAGCGCCAGTTGTGCGCCTTTCAGCAGCAACTCGTCAGATTGCACCCAGCCCGCGGCAACGGATAACACGATGCCGCCGATGGTCACCAAAGTGCCCGAAATCGTGATGATGATCATCATGATGATGTGCACGGCACTGAGCGCGCGCGAACGAGACGTCACCGAACTGAGTCGCGACCGTCGAACGACGATCGCTGCCAGCGAAAACGTCATCAGCGCGAGTGCTAGCGCTCCCAGGACATCGCTCGGTCGATGCCAGCCGTACTCCAGCAGCTGCCAGGCAACGACGCCGAGCAGCGAACTCCCGAAGAGCGCAACCAATGGCGCGGATGCGCGTGGCACGGCCCAGATGCGCCCGGCGACACGCGCCGCGACCACCGTCATGTGGCCGCTCGGAAAGGAATTCGTCGCATCTAACTCGAACAGGTCCGGTCTTACCAGCAGATCTTGCTTCAGTAGCTGGGAAGCTACGATGGCAATTGCTGCGGCACACACCATTGTGAGCGCACGCAGGAAGCCCGAGCTCCACCATGCAATTAACGCAATCGCGATGAGCGAAATAATGACGCTTGGCGTTGAGATCAGGCTGAGCGGGGCTGGCGGATGCACCGTGAAGTCTGAAGCATCGAGCACGCTGGCCTCTGCGCGCTGGCCGAGCAGACTACCGACGCCAACGGCATAAGAGAGCACCCCAACGATCAGTGCAAGGCAAAAGATCCATGCGGCCCTCCCGCGACTGACGTTCATCGCGGCTCCCCTACGCGCGCCGGTGCGCAGGCGCAAGCAGTCCGAGAGAGCGTGTCTGAAACGTTCATACGCTCGTGCCTGTGAGCCGACGCGTGTCTGCGGTGCGCAGCGCCCACAAGGCGACGGCGGCTGCGGTTGCGACATTCAAGGAGTCAACCTCGTGCTCCATCGGAATTGTGACGAGCTTGGTTGATGAGGCCAAGGCCCGGCGGCTCAGGCCCTGGCCTTCGTTGCCGAAAAGTAGGGCAAGCTTCTCCTCCGACTGCTCAGCAAAGGTAGCGAGGTCTTCGGCTGCGTCGTCGAGAGCGAATGAGACGAGCTCGAATCCCGCGTCGCGAATCATTGGTCCGGCCTGCTTCCACTCCGGCAAACGCGCCCAGGGCACCTGAAACACGGCGCCCATGCTCACGCGAACCGCGCGTCGATACAGCGGATCAGCACACGAAGGGGTGAGCAGTACTCCATCGGCTCCGAGTGCGGCAATCGATCGAAAAATCGCTCCCACGTTCGTGTGATCTCCAAGGTCTTCCAACACGACCAGTCGTCGGCTGCTGCTGAGGAGCTCCGACGGATCAACGGGTGCAGGACGATGCATTGATGCGATTGCGCCGCGGTGCATATGAAAGCCGGTGAGCGATTCATGCTGTGCCGGCTCCCCCACGAACACCGGCGTTTCCGGGTAATCGTGCAGAGATTTACGCAACGAGGGAAGCCACTGCTCGAGTGTGAGGACGGCGCGAGGGCGGTGGCCCGTGCGCAGGGCACGATCAATCACTTTCGCCGACTCGGCGAGGTAGAGTCCCCCGCTCGGTTCGAGCGTTTGTCGTAGCGCAACATCAGTGAGACTGGTGAAGTCAGCAAGCCGCGGATCATCGAGGGCACTGATGGGAATGATTCTCATGCTGGATGCACCTGTCGGAGCGCAGAGGCAATCGACTGTGCTGCATCCTCTACCGCTTCGTAGTGCACCAGGTGGCCGACACCTGGCGTAACCACCAGTGACCCGTGTGGCAGGCTTCGAACGAGGGAGAGTTGCTGAGCCAGCGGGGTGATGTCGTCGCGCTCCCCCGCGATGATGAGCGTCGGCATCGAGAGTGCCCCGACGTACTCGGTCACGGTGTGAGAAATTGACGCTTGAAAGGCCTCCAGCAGGGTCGTGCTATCTGAAAACGAGCTGAAATAGGCCGCATGCTGACCATGAATGAAACGTCGGAGCGCAGGATCGCGGGTCTTCGCCATGACCTCGCTCATGAGGCGCACGATGATTGGGTTTCCGAGCAGTGCACGGGAAGGCGCCTCTGGTAGAAGCTGAGCTGCTCGGTAGTATCCAGCTGCAAGACGGGACATCATGGCTTGTGGCCCCTCGAGCGCGGGAGCACTAATGGGGTTGATCAGGGTCGTGTGTGCCGGCGTTAACCCCTGAGCGATTGCGTTCGTGACGACGAGTGAACCGAACGAGTGACCGACGATCGAGAAGGCGTGCGGTGCAAGTCCAAGTGCAGTGACGCACTCAATCAGCCATGCTCCGTAGGCGTCGAGCGAGTGAGTGGTGTGTGGAATTGCGGGTGATTCCCCAAAGCCAGGAAGATCAGGCACAATCACCCGAAGCTCTGGAGCGATCTCGGTGAGAGCAATCGCGAGCCCTTCGAGCCCATGATGGTCACCACGGAACCCATGCACCATCACGATGGTCGGGCCATGCGGCGAGCCATATTCCCACACTCGGGTGGTCGAGTCTCGCGTGGTGACGCTGCGCGCATTCGACTCACTGATCATGGCTCCAGCTTAGAGTTTTCTGCTGTGAGATCTCCTGCAGAGGCGTGAGCCGACTGACCTGGAGATGGCTAGAGTGGTGGGACGAGCGAAAGGATGCCAAATGGGTAATGCACTCCCCCTGTGGGCCGAGACGGTCGCCGTCTTTGACACAGAGACGACCGGTGTTGACGTCCTGCAGTCTCGGGTGGTGAGTAGCACGATCGCCCTCGTAGGCCCCTCGGGAGAGGTGCGTGAACGCTACGACTGGCTGCTCGATCCTGGCGTCGAGATCCCTGCTGCGGCCGCCGCAGTTCACGGCATCACAACGGAGGTCGCCCGAGCCAGTGGTGTGCAAGCCTCGGTCGGCATTTCTCAGCTGGTTGCGCAGTTGAGCTCGATGCTTGAACGCGGGTTTCCCCTGGTCGCGTATAACGCACCATACGATTTCAGCTTGCTTCGGGCAGAGGCCGAACGATATTCCGTCGGGTGGATCGAACCGCTCGAACCCATTATTGATCCCCTTGTGATCGACCGGCACTGTGACCGGTATCGCAAAGGCAAGCGAACGCTTGAGGTGGTAGCGCAGCACTACGGTGTTCCGCTCGGACAGGCCCATGATGCGGGTGAGGATGCAATTGCAGCCGGCCGTGTGGCTCAAGCACTCGCGCTCCGCTACGCGCATGTGTTGCCCGCAGATGCAATGGAACTGCACCGGGTTCAACAGTCCTGGGCGGCTACGCAGGCTGCAAGCTTCCAGGAATACATGCGTCGGGTGAAGAACTCGGACTTTGTCGCTGACGGTTCATGGCCGATTCGTAGCTAAGCGGCACACCGTAGTGAGGCCGGTGCGCATACCGATGTGAAAACACTGAGGGCGATGGAGGTACTCCCCCATCGCCCTCAGTGTTGAACAGCTGTTTAGGCGCCGAAGCCCTTGAAACGCTGGTTGAACTTCTCAACGCGACCAGCCGAGTCGAGGATGCGCTGCTTGCCCGTGTAGAACGGGTGTGATGCGCTCGAGATTTCAACGTCGATCACCGGGTAGGTCTCGCCGTTGAGCTCGATCGTCTTATCGCTGGTGACGGTGCTGCGGGTAAGAAAGGTCTCGCCCGATGCCAGGTCGCGAAACACGATGGCGTTGTATTCCGGGTGAATTTCAGTCTTCATGAGGTTTCCTTAGAGTGGCGGTCAGAAAAGCGCAGTGCGCTCAAATCTCTGGTGTCGATGCACCAACGATCAACTTTAGCAGAAATTAACGGCTATCGTGCGACAGCAGAGAATCGTCCCCCCGAATGGGCGAGGTCAAATTCCATATCAAAGGTCGCATCAAGATGTGCTGCGGTGAGGGTCGTCTCAATCGGGCCAGCTGCCAGAATCTTGCCGTCTCGAATGAGCAATACATGGGTGAACCCTGGTGGGATCTCCTCGACGTGATGGGTCACCATGATCATGGCCGGTGAACTTGGCGATTGCGCGAAGCCCGAAAGCATGCGCAGCAGGCGCTCCCGTGCCCCAAGATCCAGATTGACGCTCGGCTCATCGAGAAGCAGCATTTCGGGGTCGGTCATCACCGCACGAGCGATCATTGCGCGTTTCCGCTCACCGTCGCTCAGCGTGCCGAACTCGTGATCGGCAAAGTCGAGCAATTGCCATTCAGCAAGCACTCGATCGGCTTGTCTCACATCCATTGAGTCATAGGTTTCGTTCCACCGACCCTCAACGCCGTATGCTGCGGTGAGCACGACGTTTCGCACCGTTTCATTCGCTGGAATTCTGCGCGCAGTCGCACTCGAAACGAAGCCGATGCTGTTGCGAAGCTCGCGAATATCAACCTTTCCCAGTCGATGATCGAGCACATCGACGGTTCCTGTCGTCGGGTAGTCATTGCCGGTCGCGAGCTTCAGCAAGGTCGTCTTTCCCGCCCCGTTTGGCCCGAGAATCACCCAGCGCTGATTACTGTCGACCTGCCAATTGACCTCATCAAGAATTGCTCGGCCGTTTCGTACATATGAAACGTTGTCCAGGTGCAGCACATGCGTCATACGATCAAGCCTAGTGAGAAGTCGCCCGATCTCTGTGACGTCTCATCGCGTGTTTCGCGGAGGCGAAGGTTGCCTAGACTTACTCACATGACTGCTTCCTCGGCTGCCCCACTTGTGGTGCTCGACTGTGACTCAACCACGATTCAAGATGAGGTGATCGAGCTGCTCGCTGAGGCGGCAGGTACCCGCGATTTGGTCGCGGAGATCACCGAGCGTGCGATGCGCGGAGAACTTGACTTTGCTGAAAGTCTTGCCGAACGCGTGGCTACCTTACGAGGCACTCCGGAGTCGGTATTCGAGCAGGCGTATCAGCAAGTGCGGCTCTCCCCCGGCATCACGCAGCTCATTCACGAGGTGCACTCCCGCGGTGGGTTGGTCGGTGTGGTGTCGGGGGGCTTCCATGAGGTGCTGGATCCACTCGCGGTAGATCTTGGCCTCAACTTTTGGCGAGCAAACCGTCTTGAAGTGAGAGACGGCGTGCTGACCGGCCGCACCCTAGGGCCCATCATTGATGCAACCGCAAAGGCTCAGGCTCTCGTGGAGTGGGCTCAGGAGACGGACACCCCGTTGACCGCAACTATGGCGATCGGTGACGGTGCGAATGACCTCGAGATGATGTCCGTTGCTGGCATCGGGGTCGGGTATAACGCGAAGCCCATCGTGCGAGAACGGGCTGATATTTCCATCGAAGACGACCTCGCTCTCGTCATCCCATTGCTTGAAAAGTTGGCCTGAACGAGAGAGGAACGCGAGAGTGTGTTGAGCTTCTCGCGTTCATCTCTCACACAATGCCGGCAGCGCGTATAAACGCTTCGAACCGTCTGAGCGTCGTCAGATCGACAAGCGCGCAGTTAGTGCCCCATGCCAAGTCCCCCGTCAACGGGGATCACTGCTCCAGAGATGTACGACGCATCGTCGCTCGCGAGCCACGACACCGCGCTTGCAATCTCGGAGACCTGACCAAATCTTGCAGCGGGAATTGAATCGAGGTACTTCTGTTGCTGCGCTTCGGGCAGGGACGCGGTCATGTCGGTCTCGATAAACCCCGGGGCAACAACGTTTGCAGTAATGCCGCGGGAGCCGAGCTCACGAGTGAGCGATCGTGCAAACCCGACGAGTGCGGCCTTTGACGACGAGTAATTGATCTGGCCGGGAGAACCATACAGTCCAACGACGCTTGAAATAAGAATGACGCGACCAAACCGAGCTTTGAGGAGTCCCTTTGCTGCGCGCTTCACCACTCGAAAAGTTCCAGTGAGATTCGTATCGATCACATCGGTGAAGTCTTCTTCGCTCATTCGGAGCAACAGGGTATCGCGCGTGATGCCTGCGTTTGCAACGATGACTTCGACAGGACCGAGCTGCGCTTCAACCGCGGTGAATGCCTCATCGATCGACGCGCTATCGTTCATTTCGGCCCGCACGGTCAGAGCACCTTCGGGCCCCTCTCCTGAGCGCGAGGTGACTGCCACCCGGTGTCCATCGGCAATCATGCGTTCAGCAATCGCGTAGCCGCTGCCACGATTTCCGCCGGTGATGAGCACGGTGCGAGGCGTTGTCATGAGGATCCTTTCGTTCGCTGTCGCCCAGCCTAGTAGCAGGATGCACGAGTAGGCTTTGCAGAGTGGCACAGCAGTTTGACGTGACTTCTGTTGGGGTGAACCCAGCACGAGACCGCACGCACCGAATGCGAATGTACTTTCTCGCAATGTCGCTGCGCGTACTGTGCATTACCTCGCTGTTTTGGCTTCGCGGCTGGTGGATCCTCATCGCCGCGCTTGGCGCTATCCTGCTGCCCTATTTTGCGGTGCTCATCGCAAACGCAGTGTCGCATACCGGTGGCACACAACCAGACGCACCGAGCCCGCTCGAGCTCACCACAGCGCATCTCCACACCGAAGATCCCGAGCAGACCGATGGAATACCCTCGGTCATCGTCGTCGACGCACCATCACACCGCAGATCTTCGGCGAATGCGGGCCACGCTCATGACACATCGGCTCCTCGGGCGGGTAACAGCGGCAACGCAGAAGCGGCCTCAACTTCAGATGAGGATGACGCATGATCGGGGTGCTCGGACACTCAGTGGCGTCGGGTGCGCGGTGCTCGCGCGCCGGTTGCATCGCCCCTGCTGCCTGGGCGATTCTGTGGCGCAATCCGAAGATACACTCGAAGGATCGCCAAAAAACATGGCTTGCCTGTGTGGAACACCGAGAGTACTTAGAAGAGTTTCTGAGCGCACGCTCGTTTCCGCTGCGGGTTGTGCGATTCGATGAGCTGGAGCAACCGTCTTGAGCGTTGACACTGACATAGGTCGCTCCACCATGACCGCTGAAGACACCACCGCAGTTGGCTGGAGTTTTTTGCGGAGCCGACGCTGGTTCGGCTATTTCACGCTGCTGATTATCTTTTCTATCGCGTGCGTGTGGCTCGCAACCTGGCAGTTTGACCGGCGCGCCGATGCGCAGGCAGAAATCTCTCGCATTGACCGAAACTATGATGCTTCTCCCGTGCCGCTCGCCGAAGCAATTGATGACCCGTCGAGTTTCAATGAAGACACCATGAAATGGTTACCGGTCACGGTGCAAGGGACCTATCTGGACGAGGGAACCCTGGCGCGCGGACGCCCGGGCGCGGGCGGCGTCGGCTCCAACCTTGTCGAAGCATTTCTCACGACCGATGGTGAGGTATTCTTCGTGGATCGGGGCTGGGTTCCGGTGGCAGGCATCGAAGAAATTCCGGACAATCTGCCAGTGCCGCCGACCGGTGAGGTCACGATCACCGTTCGGCTCCGCGCGAGCGAGCTTCAAATCAGTGGCCGCACGTCGACCGATCAATCGGTGGCGAGCATTCATTTGCCCGAGCTCGCTGAGCTCATCGGCCATGACGGGGTCGTGAACACGGGAGCATTCGGGCAACTCATTGATGAGACCCCTGCAGCTGAGACCGGCATCCTCGCTGCAAGACCAGAACGTGATGAGGGGCCGCACCTGTCCTATGCGCTGCAATGGTATGTGTTTATCGCCATCGCCGCGGCTGGACTCGTGTACGGTGCACGTCAAGAGCATCGGAGCCTGAACCCTGCTGGCGCTTCGGTGTTGCGCCAAGATGCACGTCGCGCAGAACGCAAGCGTCGACGAGGCCTCAGCGATGCAGACGAGGAAGACGCGTTGCTCGACCAATGACCAGACACATCATTGGCCGCTTCCTGACGATGCCGTTAGCGGCTGCCGCTCTGCTCTTACTCTCATCGTGCGTCACCGAGGTTGATGCGAGCGAGACCCGAGCTCAATTTGCCGCGGTCACTGAGGCGCCCGGGCCCGCACCTGCTGTTGACGAATACAGTGTTGCAGCGCACCCAGAACCGTTTGTTGAGCCTGTGGATTGCCTCCCACACCTGGTTATTACCAATCGTGGATCGGGCGAACCAACAAAAGGTCAGCTCCTCTCCCCCGTCGTTCGCGCCATTTCGCAGTCACGGCCAGATCAGGTGTTTCACATTGACAACGACTACCCGGCTGATGACGATATCCAGGCAGGCGCATCCGCTGGGGTACGCCTGCTCATCGACACGCTCAATGTTCAGGCAGAGAACTGTCCTGAACAGCGATTCGTCGTGCTCGGCTACTCGCAGGGCTCCCTCGTCGCAGGAGACGCACTCGCTGCACCAGCTGACCGACTCGGCGGCGCTCATGCGGGTGAGCTCTCACCAGATGCCGCGGATCGCATTCTCTCAATTGTGTTGTACGCGAATCCGCGATTTGTTGGGGCGGAACCCTTCGGAGTGGGCACGTTTGATCCCGAGCTTGACGGAGTGCTGCCCCGACCGCTGGGTTCGTTGAGCACATTCGCCGAGCGAATTCGTGACTACTGTGAGGCCGGCGACTTCGTGTGTCAGAGCAGCACTTCACTCGACCCAGAGCAACACCTCGCCTATTTCAGCAACGGTGCACAGCTCGATGGTGCCGCATTCGTGATTACGACGCTCGATCCGATCGATGAGCCTGCTGCAGAGCTCTCTGATGCTGCTCTCGAGAACGCTCGGTAGCTTCCCGGTCACACACGCTACGAGAGTTCGATGAGCTCGAGATACTCTTTCGACAAGTGATCCTCGGTGCCTTCGGGCATGATGAGTACGCGCTCGGGATTCAGCGCCTCGACGGCGCCGGGATCGTGTGAAACCAACACCACGGCCCCGGTAAAGTTCGCGAGCGCATCAAGAATCTCTTCGCGGCTCGCGGGATCGAGGTTGTTTGTTGGCTCATCCAGCAGCAGCACGTTCGCACTTGACACAACGAGCATGGCAAGAGCCAATCGAGTCTTTTCACCACCAGAGAGCACCCCGGCGGGCTTGTGCACGTCATCTCCGGTAAAGAGAAACGAGCCCAGCACCCGTCGCGCCTCGGTCTCGGTGAGATGTTGTGACACCGAAATCATGTTCTGCAAGACACTCGCGGATACGTTCAGCGTTTCATGCTCCTGAGCGTAATACCCAACCTTGAGTCCGTGTCCATTGACAATTTCGCCGGCGTCAGCTTCTTCCACCCCGGCGAGGAGTCGGAGCAGTGTCGTTTTTCCGGCGCCGTTGAGGCCGAGCACCACCACCTTTGATCCACGATCAATCGCCAGGTCGACCCCGGCACAAATCTCGAGGGAGCCGAAGGACTTCGACAGG
Organism: Microbacteriaceae bacterium; assembly: GCA_012511645.1. Lineage (GTDB taxonomy): Bacteria > Actinomycetota > Actinomycetes > Actinomycetales > Microbacteriaceae > Leucobacter. The sequence goes on along the minus strand of JAAZFP010000033.1, from coordinate 2,625 downwards.
CCGTTCGCCATGATCGGGGTCTTGCCGCACGGTGATGGGTCGGGAAACCGGAGCTTCGCAACCCGATCGACCTGCCGAACCTCTTCAAGCCCGGCAAGCATCTTTTCAGCTCGGGCGACCATCTGATGAGCGGCAGCTGCCTTAGACGCCTTCGCACCAAACTTTGCTGCTTGCTGCTGCAAAGCGGATGCCTTCTTCTCGACGTTGGTCCGTTCTTTTCTGCGTCGCTCCTCATCAGCCGCGCGCTGACGCAGGTAGAGCTTCCAGCCCATATTGTAGACATCGATCACCTGACGATTTGCGTCGAGGTAGAAGACCTTGTTGACGGTTTCTCCCACCAGATCCACATCGTGACTAATGATGATGACACCGCCACGGTAACTCTTTAAGAACTCTCGCAGCCACAGCACGCTGTCGGCATCAAGGTGGTTCGTTGGCTCGTCAAGAATCATCGTATCCGCATCGCTGAACAGGATTCGAGCAAGCTCGATACGGCGGCGCTGGCCGCCCGACAGTGTTCCGAGCGGCTGGTCGAGCACGCGGTCGGGCAACCCGAGGTTGTGGGAGATGGATGCGGCCTCTGCTTCTGCTGCATATCCACCAAGCGCCTGAAACCGGTCAGTCAAATTGCCAAAGCGCTTCATTGCCTTCTCGGCACGAACGGCATCATCACTCGCCATTTCCTCTGATGCCTTGGCAAGCTGAGCAGTCAACGTTCCCAATCCTCGTGCATCGAGAATGCGGTGTCTGGCCAGCTGCTCCGGGTCACCGGTGCGCGGATCCTGGGGCAAGAAACCGAGCTCTCCAGAGACAGTAACGCTGCCTTCCGCGGGCTGCAGTTCCCCTGAGAGCGTGCGCGTTAGCGTGGTCTTACCGGCGCCATTTCGGCCCACGAGGCCTATTTTGTCGCCCGCGTTCACACGAAAGTTCACGTCACTCATGAGTCGACGGGCGCCGACATCGATGGCAAGGTCTTTGACGGTGATCACTTCGTGCTCCTGAAAATTACATGCGAAAGCCTGGGAGTCGTGCGACCCCCAGGCCACGCTGTGCGTTCGCGGTTGCCCGCTACAGCAACGTTAGATGGCGAATCCGAGCGCACGCATCATGTCGCGCCCATCATCGGTGATTCGCTCGGGCGTCCAAGGCGGCATCCACACCCAGTTGATGCGGAATGCGCGGACTAACCCATCGAGTGACTCTGCAATATCGTTCTCGATCACGTCGGTGAGCGGACAACCGGCGCTCGTGAGCGTCATGGAGATCACGAGCGCGTCATGCTCCTCGTCCATTGCAAGGTCGTAGATGAGCCCAAGATCAACGATGTTCACCCCAAGCTCGGGATCAACCACGTTTTTCAACGCTTCGATCGCCTGCTCGCGAAACTCCGGATCCATGGAAACCACCTGTTTCGTTTCGTCGGTTGTAGAAGCGAGATCCATGAGGCTAGCTTACGCGCTTGGAGTCGGAGTGAGGAAGCGGTCGTAGCCCTCGGCCTCAAGACGGTCAGCCAGCTCAGGCCCACCCTGCTCAGCGATTCGGCCATCAACGAAGACGTGCACGAAATCTGGCTTGATGTACCGCAGAATGCGCGTGTAGTGGGTGATCAGCATCACGCCGAGGTTCGTTGCCTCTTTCGCCCGGTTCACGCCCTCTGAAACCACCTTGAGAGCGTCAACGTCAAGACCTGAGTCAGTCTCGTCGAGCACTGCAAAGCGTGGCTTGAGGAGTTCAAGCTGCAGAATCTCGTTGCGCTTCTTCTCGCCGCCCGAGAAGCCCTCGTTGACATTACGCTGCGCAAACGAAGCATCCATGCGAAGGTCATCCATCGCCGTGCGGACTTCCTTCATCCAACTGCGAATGGAAGGAGCCTCGCCATCGATGGCGGTCTTTGCGGTGCGCAGGAAGTTTGCGTTGGTCACTCCGGGAATTTCGACGGGATACTGCATCGCAAGGAAGAGGCCAGCCTTCGCGCGCTCGTCGACATCCATTTCGGTGACCTCTTCGCCATCAAGCAGAATTGATCCGCTTGTGACCTCGTAGCGCGGGTGACCTGCGATGGCGTAAGCCAGGGTCGATTTGCCAGAGCCGTTCGGACCCATGATGGCGTGGGTTTCGCCCTGACGAATGGTGAGGTTCACACCATTCAGAATTGGCTTCGAGCCCTGGTCGGTCTCCACACTGACGTGCAGATCCTTGATCTCAAGAACGGAACTCATGCTGCAATCTCTTTCGTAACGGTCGGGTCTATAAATACGTCATCGCCATCTATTTCGACGATGTACACGGGAACCGGCTCAAATGCCGGAAGGTTTCGGGGCTTGCCAGTCGTCAGCGAAAACGCTGAGCCGTGGGCCAAGCACTCCAATTCGCCGTCTTCAACAAACCCCTCGGAGAGACTGATCGCCCCATGGGTGCAGGTGTCACCAATAGCGTGAATCTCGCCATCACCATCCAGCACGATGGCAATCGGAACCCCATCAAGCACCACACGCACCGCCTGGTCTTGAAAGAGTTCACTGACGGAGATGGCGTGCTGACGGCTCACTCGCCCACCGCCCCGACGCTCGCGCCGGTGGCCTGGGCAAGCTCAGCTTCAACTGCCTCGTGCAGACGGGCCTCGGT
>JAAZFP010000318.1 GCA_012511645.1 Microbacteriaceae bacterium | reverse complement strand
GTGAAGTACACAAGCGGCTTTGAAGGGGTGATTCCCTTCATCGAGCGTCAGTATGCGGAAGCCGAAAGCGATACGCGCCGAGAACGCTGGGCTGAGTTTCTTCGCGAGGTGCCGTGTCACGCATGCCACGGGCGCCGACTGAAACCAGAGGTTTTGGCGGTCACCATTCAAGGCGAGTCCATTGCGAGTGTGGGCGAATTTAGCTTGATCGACGCCCAACAATTCTTCGAGACGGTGACACTTACCGAGCGAGAGGCCAAGATTGCTGCGCAAGTACTGCGCGAGATTCGTCTTCGTTTTACATTCCTGATCGAAGTAGGGCTCGGATATCTCACCCTCGCCCGTGCCGCCGGAACACTCAGTGGTGGTGAGGCCCAGCGTATCCGCCTGGCCACTCAGATTGGTTCAGGGCTGACGGGGGTGCTGTACGTGCTGGACGAGCCCAGTATTGGTTTGCATCAGCGTGACAATCGCCGCCTAATCGAGACGCTGCTGAAGCTCCGTGATCTCGGCAACACTCTCATCGTTGTTGAGCACGATGAGGAGACCATCGAGGCAGCTGACTGGATTGTCGATATTGGCCCAGGTGCGGGAGTTGAAGGCGGCAGTGTCGTGCACTCGGGAGATTACGCCTCTTTGCTGCAATGCGAGGGGTCGGTTACTGGAGAGTACCTCTCAGGGAAACGAGAAATCGCGACTCCCAAGAAGCGTCGCAAACGTGAGAAGGGGCGTGAGCTTCAGGTCAAGGGAGCTCGTTCGAACAACCTGCAGAACGTTGATGTCACCTTCCCACTCGGCGTAATGACCGCGGTGACTGGGGTGAGCGGCAGCGGCAAGAGCACGCTCGTCAACGATATTCTCTACCGTGTGCTCGCGAATCAGTTGAACGGGGCACGACTCGTGCCCGGAAAGCACACGCGAGTGACTGGTCTTGAGCACCTCGATAAAGTGGTGCACGTCGATCAGGCGCCGATCGGCAGAACCCCACGCTCGAACCCGGCGACGTACACGGGAGTATTCGACAAGATTCGCACGCTATTCGCCGAGACCCAAGAGGCAAAAGTGAGGGGCTACCTGCCCGGGCGCTTCAGCTTCAACGTGAAGGGCGGTCGATGTGAGGCCTGTTCCGGAGACGGCACGCTCAAAATCGAGATGAACTTTCTCCCCGATGTGTATGTTGCCTGCGAGGTATGTGAGGGCAAGCGGTACAACCGTGAAACCCTGCAGGTGCGCTACAAAGGCAAGAACATCAGTGAGGTACTCGACATGCCAATCGCTGAGGCCGCCGAGTTCTTTGAACCGATCTCGAGCATTCATCGATACCTCAAGACCCTCGTCGATGTGGGGCTCGGATACGTCAGGCTTGGTCAGAGCGCGACCACCCTGAGCGGTGGCGAAGCTCAGCGAGTGAAACTCGCAACCGAACTGCAGAAGCGCTCGAATGGTCGCAGTATCTATGTGCTCGATGAGCCCACCACGGGCTTGCACTTCGAGGATGTGCGAAAGCTCCTGCTCGTGCTCAACGGTCTGGTTGACAAGGGCAACACCGTCATTACGATCGAACACAACCTTGACGTCATTCGCTGCTGTGACTGGGTGATTGACCTGGGGCCTGAGGGTGGCAGCGGGGGAGGCACGGTGATTGCAACCGGCACCCCAGAACAGGTGGCGAAGGCGAGCGGCAGCCATACTGGTCAGTTCCTCGCAGAGGCTCTCGCGAAAGCGACGCGTTGAGTGATGCTCATCTCGCCGGTGGAGGCGAGGAGACAGACGACCATCGAACCGAGTTCCGCCCGGCGCCCGGTGTAATTCCGGTAAGTCCTGGTGTCTATCGATTCAGTGATCGCCACGGTCGCGTGCTGTACATCGGTAAGGCCAAGAATCTTCGCGCGCGTCTGGCGAACTACTTCCAGCCGCTGCGTTCGATCGCCCCCAGAACCCAGCGGATGCTGATGCTTGCGGCACGTCTTGACTGGACGGTTGTCGCAACTGACACCGAAGCGCTGGTGCTTGAACACACATGGATCACCGAGTTTCAGCCCCCGTTCAATGTGCAGTTCAAAGACGACAAGACGTACCCGTATCTTGCAGTAACGCTCGGGGATGAGGCTCCGAGACTGATGATCACGCGAAATGAAAGAATTCGTGGGGCGCGATATTTTGGGCCATACCCGAAGGTGTGGCTCGTCAAAGAGATGACGGCCCTGTTGCAGCAGGCATTCCCGATTCGAACCTGCAACGACAGCGACTATCGGCGTGCGATGTCGAGCGGGAGACCGTGTCTCGCCGGGCAGATTGGGAGGTGTGCCGGCCCGTGCTCCGGCACAGTGACGACTGAAGTGCACCGGGCGCGAGTAGAGCAGTTGGTGAGTTTTCTTTCCGGAGCCGATGACCAAGTACGCCGGGAGCTGAGCGCGGCGATGATCCTCGCGGCCGATGAACAGCGGTTTGAAGACGCCGCGAAACTCAGAGATCAACGTGAAGCACTTGACCATGTGATGGAACGAAACTCGGCTGCGCTCAGTATGAGCCTTGATGCTGACGTGTTTGGCCTCAAGAGCGATGAGCTCTCTGCTGCAGCACACCAGTTCATTATCCGCGGAGGACGCATTCGTGGCGAACGAAGCTGGCTCGTTGATGTTGAGCTCGACGACTCTCCAGCGGTGCTTCTCGAACAAGTGCTCCAGTCCGCGTACGAGGGCTCCTCCGATGTTCCACCGGTTGTTCTCACCTCAGTGCTGCCAGAAAATCTCGAGGCATTAGAGGATGCGCTGCGCGCACGCAGGCCGCGTGGAGGTCGTGTTCGAATCCAGGTGCCTGAACGCGGCGACAAGGCGCAGGTGCTGAGTCGTGCGCAGCTCAATGCCGGCGAAAACCTTCTTCGGCACAAAATGAAGCGGGCCGCAGATATGACTTCACGAACTGATGCGCTCGCTGAGTTGCAGAAGTATCTCGGTCTCGCAGAGGCGCCTCTCAGAATTGAAGGCATCGATGTTTCTCACCTGCATGGCACTTCGGTGGTCGCGTCGCTCGTCGTCTTTGAGGATGCGATTGCAGCAAAAAGCGCCTATCGAAAATATCGCATCGAGCACACGACAGACGACACCGACAGCATCGCTCAGGTAATGAGCCGGAGGGCAACCCAACTACTGCAGCAGCAGGAAAAACCGAGTGAGTCAGTTGGGCGGTATCGTGATCGGCCGCAGCTCTTCCTCATCGACGGTGGAATGCCACAGGTGAATGCGGCCGCACGGGCGCTGAGTGAAGCAGGGGTGCGTGATATCGCGGTCGTTGGTGTCGCGAAACGCCTGGAAGAACTCTGGCTGCCCGATGACCCGTTTCCCGTGGTGTTGCCCCGGGCCAGTGAAGCGCTGTTCTTGGTGCAGCGCATTCGCGATGAAGCACACCGGTTTGCTTTGACCTTTCAACGGCAGCGTCGCAGCGCGGCAATTTCGAGCCAACTTGCCGAGATTCCCGGTCTCGGAACCAAGCGAGTGCAGGCTCTCCTCAAGCATTTTGGGTCTGTCTCGCGCCTGCGTGACGCGACGGCTGAAGAGATCGGAGCTGCACCCGGTATCGGCTCACAGCTTGCTGCCCAGATCCGGCAGCATTTGCAGCATGTGAGAGAGACTCGCGTCGCTCGCCAGGACGAGGCGAGGGCTAAGCTAGAACCTGGACAGAACGCATGAGCATGGAGAAGGGGGCGTCGTGGTGAAGCAGAGCACAACACAAGAGATTCTGATCGTCACCGGCATGTCCGGGGCTGGGCGCAGCACGGTCGCGAATGCGCTCGAAGACCTCGGATGGTACGTCGTTGATAACCTCCCGCTTGCGATGTTGAAGACCCTCGCCGATATGGCCGACCGCTCCGGTGGAGCCCTTCCGCGCATCGTTGCCGTCGTCGATGTGCGCGGCGGTGACCTCTTCGAAGACATTCAGTCCACCGTTGAGTCACTGCGAGAGAGCGCCGAGGTGCGCGTTGTGTTCCTTGATGCGACCGATGACATTCTGGTTCGTCGGTATGAAGCAGTTCGCCGACCGCACCCCCTCCAGCACTCGGCGGGGAGCCTGCTTGACGGCATTCGACTCGAGCGTGAGCGACTTCAAGAGCTTCGCGCATCAAGTGATGTGGTGATCGACACCTCGCGTTATAATCCTCACGAACTGTCTACCGCAACCCGTGAGCTGTTCACCGACGAAGACACCCCCGGGTTGCAACTGTCAGTGCAAAGCTTCGGATACAAATACGGGACGCCGACGGATGTTGATTTGATTGCCGATATGCGGTTTCTGCCGAATCCGTTCTGGGAGACAGACCTGCGCGCGCTGACCGGTGTCGACGCTGAAGTCAAAGAGTTTGTCATGAGCCGAGACGGCGCCACTGAGTTTCTCGAACACTATGTGGCCGCTCTCGAGCCAATGTTTGCTGGCTTCCAGCGAGAAAACAAGCGACATGTCTCGCTCGCGGTGGGGTGCACCGGTGGTAAACACCGGTCCGTTGCCATGGCACGAGAACTTGCCGATCGTCTTGCGGCTCTTCCGGGGGTGAGCGTGAGCCTGCGTCATCGCGATCTCGGCAGGGAATAACTGCACCAAGTTTCGCATTGCACTGTATTGAAAGGATCACGATTGCCCTCAACGCCTGACGTCAAGAACGAACTTGTTCGAGTCCCTGCCTCACATGTAGGTGAGCGAATGACGGAACTTGCGACAATTCTGCGACTCGCAGGAGGGCTTCACACGATTTCCGGTCGGATTGCTCTGGAAGCCGAACTGCACACCCCGGCAATTGTGCAGCGTGTGCGGCGAGATCTTGCGGAGATTTACGGAGTGCGTTCCGAAGCGAAGCAGATGCCGGCCGCCTCAACCCGGCCGGGGTCTCCACAGTTTGTCGTGCGTGTGCTGGACGGCGAAACACTCGCGCGGCAGCTCGGGCTCCTCGACCAGAAACGACGACCCATTCGGGGTCTTCCTAATCGCCTCACCACCGGTTCGCCGGCGGAATTGGCAGCGATTTGGCGCGGTGCATTTCTCGCCCGTGGATCGGTGACTCCGCCAGGGCGTTCTGCGAGCCTGGAAATCGTGTGCCCGACGAACGAAGTCGCGATGGCGTTGGTTGGGGCTGCTGGTCGACTGGGCGTCACCGCGAAAGGTCGTGAGATTCGAGGCCAGCATAAAGTCCTCATCCGTGACAGTGAAGCCATCGGCCAGATGCTTGGGATTATGGGCGCCACGGCGGCACAGTCGCAGTGGGACGAACTGCGCAAAGCTCGGGAAACCCGAAATACTGCGAATCGCTTGGTCAATTTCGACGACGCAAATCTTCGCCGAAGTGCGCAGGCATCTGTTGCAGCGTGCGCTCGTGTGGAGCGTGCACTCGAGATACTGGGTGAAGATGTGCCGGAGCACCTGCAATACGCGGGAGAGCTGCGCCTCAGTCATCGAGATGCAAGCTTGGATGAACTCGGGGCAAAGGCTGATCCACCACTCACCAAGGACGCGATCGCGGGCCGTATTCGTCGGCTTCTTGCGCTTGCCGATAAATCGGCCGAGCAGCAAGGTATTCCTGGCACCGACGCAAACCTGCCCGACGAACTTGATTCACTTTAGACTTGGAACCCCAAGAGAGAACGACTTGGAATGGAGAGAGAAATGACTCACTACACCCTGCCCGATCTGCCCTATGACTATGCTGCGCTCGAACCGCACATCAGCGGCAAGATCATGCAGCTGCACCACGACAAGCACCACCAGGCCTACGTCACCGGCGCAAACACTGCGCTGGAGCAGCTCGCCGAAGCTCGCGACTCGGGCAACCTCGCGGCAGTCAACAAGCTCGAGAAAGATCTCGCATTCAACGTGGGAGGCCACGTCAACCACACCGTGTTCTGGAACAACCTGTCACCTGAGGGTGGCGGCGCACCAGAGGGCGAACTGGCATCCGCGATCGATGAATTCTTTGGATCCTTTGACAAGTTCCAGGCGCACTTCACCGCAACCGCACTCGGCGTGCAGGGCAGCGGCTGGGCAGTGCTCGCATGGGATGCACTCGGACAGCGCGCGAACGTGGTGCAGCTGTTTGATCAGCAGGGCAACCTGCCGGCTGGCACGATCCCGCTGCTCATGCTCGATGTGTGGGAGCACGCCTACTACCTCGACTACCTGAACGTTCGCGCTGACTACGTTAAAGCGTTCTGGAACATTGCGAACTGGCAGGACGTCGCGAAGCGCTTTGAGGCAGCACGCACCCAGAGCTCAGGCCTCATCTAAGAACTCCGAGAAAGGATCCCGTCCCAACCATGCGTACGCTCGAGTCACTTGGTGACCTTAGGTCTCAGACCGTTATTGTTCGCTGTGATCTCAACGTACCGCTCAGCGATGGGCAGATCACCGATGACGGCCGCATCCGCGCCTCACTTACGACGATTCGTGAGTTGAGTGCGCGCGGTGCGCGCCTCGTGGTGATCAGTCATCTCGGCAGGCCCGGAGGGGTGATCGATGAGCAATATTCCCTGAGGCCGGTCGCGGCGCGCATGGGCGAGCTTCTCGATACGCCGGTCAGCTTTTCTGACACGTTGCTCGGTCACGACGCGGAGGCCGCTCGGACTGGTCTTTCGGATGGTGAGGTGCTGGTGCTCGAGAACCTTCGATTCCATCCAGAAGAAACGAGCAAGGACGCTCAGGTGCGACGCGAGTTCGCTGAACAGTTGGCGCAGGGTGCCGACGCTTTCGTCAGCGATGGATTCGGTGTCGTACACCGGCAGCAGGCCAGCGTGACAGAACTTGCTCAGGCGCTTCCGAGTGCCGCGGGTCGGCTCGTAGAGGCCGAGCTTGGTGTGCTCAAGCGGCTGACCGAAGACGCTCGCAGTCCCTACACTGTGGTGCTCGGCGGCTCGAAGGTCAGCGACAAACTCGGGGTAATTGATCACCTGCTGAAGCGCGTTGACACCCTGCTCATTGGCGGAGGTATGCTGTTCACCTTTCTTGCTGCACAGGGGCACGATGTTGGTGCGAGCCTGTTAGAGGCTGATCAGCTCGATCGAGTTCGTGAGTATCTTGCTGAGGCCGAAGAGCGCGGTGTCACGATTGTGCTACCGACCGATGTGGTGGTTGCGCAATCGTTCGCGGCAGACGCAGCGCACCTGGTGGTTGCGGCTGATGCAATCGAGTCGAGCCCATTTGGTGAAACCGGGCTCGGCCTCGATATTGGCCCAGACACTGCTCGCCGGTTTGCGGAAATCATCCGCGAATCTGCAACAGTCTTTTGGAATGGGCCGATGGGTGTCTTTGAGATGGCCGCGTTTGCAGCCGGAACCCGCGCGGTGGCCGAAGCGCTGACAGACACCCCTGGATACTCGGTCGTTGGTGGTGGGGATTCTGCCGCAGCCGTGCGCCAACTCGGATTCGCTGACAGTGATTTCGACCATATTTCCACGGGAGGCGGAGCGAGCCTTGAGTTCCTTGAAGGAAAGTCGCTCCCAGGGCTTGAGGTGCTCGCATGAATGACCAACAGATCACACGAGTCCCTCTGATCGCGGGAAACTGGAAGATGAATCTCGATCATCTTCAGGCCATCGCACACGTCCAGAAGCTCTCGTGGACGCTCAAGGATGCTCGACATGACTACGGCGAAGTTGAGGTTGCGGTGTTTCCTCCGTTTACCGATTTACGCTCTGTGCAGACCCTGCTCTCGGCAGATCGGATTCCGATGAAGCTCGGCGCACAGGATGTGTCACCGAACTCGGTGGGCGCCTACACCGGTGATATCGCCGCTTCGTTTCTCGCCAAGCTCGAGACGAGCTACGTTCTTGTCGGTCACTCAGAGCGACGCCACGGTCACGGGGAAGACGATCAGCTGGTCGCAGCAAAGACCAAGGCCGCCGTCGGCTCAGGCTTGGTGCCGGTGATCTGCGTCGGAGAGACCGCAGAAGACCTCGAAGAACGAGGGGCGGCCGCTGTTCCGGTCGAGCAACTGAACGCCGCAGTTGCTGCGCTGCCGAAAGACAGTGAAATCGTCATCGCATATGAGCCCGTATGGGCCATCGGTACCGGCAACTCTGCCACTCCAGAGCAGGCCGAGAGCGTTTGTGCTGCGCTGCGCCACTCATTGGAAGAGAAGTTTGGCTCCGAGCAAGCCTCACGCACGCGCGTGTTGTACGGCGGATCGGTGAATAGCCAGAATGTGGCGTCAATTCTCAGACTGCCGAATATTGATGGCGTGCTGGTGGGCGGTGCGAGTATTGACTCCCAAGAGTTCGCGAGGATTGTGCAGTATCGGAAGCATGTCACCGCGGCGTAGACGCCGTTCACTTGTCGCGTTCTTTCGACCAACGAGTCCGCGATATACTATGAGTTGGATTTTCTCAGCGAAAGGGTTGCCTCGTGCTCATCCTCAAGATCGCACTGATTGTGCTGCTCGTGATCACGAGTCTCCTGCTGACCCTCTTTATCTTGCTGCACAAGGGTCGCGGCGGGGGTCTGTCCGATATGTTCGGCGGTGGCGTGACCTCGAGCCTCGGCTCTTCTGGTGTAGCAGAACGAAACTTGAACCGAATCACGATCATCGTGTCAGTGGTTTGGTTTGCGACGATTGTCGGGCTAGGCCTGATCGCGCGTTTTTCCGTCGTCTGAGCAGGCTCAGCATTCAGGGCGAGCTGTCGCTCGCAAGAAAGGTGTACTGTGTCGAGCAGTAATGCGATTCGCGGTGCCCGAGTTGGTTCGGGCCCCATGGGTGAAAAAGATCACGGCGTTCGGGCAGAACGTGTGGCGGTGTCATACTGGGACGCTCTAGGAAACGAGACGGTTCGGTATTTCGCGGCAGACGTTGATCCCGAAGAGATTCCCGAACAGATTGATTCTCCACAGTCGGGTCTGCCAGCTGGCCGCGACCAGAAGAGTCCACCTGAGTTGCAGAAGAACGAGCCTTACAAGACGCACCTCGCGTATGTAAAGGAACGACGCACTCCGGAAGAAGCCGAGGAGCTGCTTGAGCAGGCGCTGCAAAAGTTGCGCGAACGCCGCGGTAGCGCAGCGGCGACAGCCTCAGCTTAGATAGCGTACGCGTCTGCGGCGTGATGCGGCAGACGCGTACGTTCACCACAGAGCCACTGGTAGGACTGCCGGTACGTGTTCTCGCGGCCGATGCACGAATGAACACGGTGAACTCCCGGTTTACTGCTCCTTCAGCGCCAGTTCATAGACGGCAAAGCCCCGGCCGGTGAGCACTTCACGGTCACCCGCGGCTTGCGCTTTCATGAGGTTGTTGAACTCTTGAGAGCGTGACCCGTCTGGCTGAGCGTCGAGCGCGCGATCAATGAGCTGAACGAAGACGCCCTTTGGGACACCGCCCTTGTGGAACTGCCCGACCGAGTGCAGATAGCGTGGGCCCCATCCGAGCGAAACAGGAACGTTGAGCTCAGTGGCGAGGGTCTGACGCAGATTCAATGCGACGGCTGCCTGAGCGCTCTCGCGATCCAAGAATGCCTGAATCGCTACATATCCGTCTTCAGGGAGCACCTCCCGGACTGACGACAGGAGGCTCGCGAGATCGACGCCTGGGTGGCTGGCAGCCTCAGCCTGTGTTGATGTGCTGCGCGTCATCGCCTCGCGTGCGGCAACCTTCGCGGATTCGACGTCTGGCTGATCAAACGGGTCTACCTCAAGCAGCATGCCAAGTGCTGCCGTCGCAAACTCCCAGAGCATCATTTGGGCACCGAGTGTCCCGCGTACCGTGAGCGGGCCTGGGAGATCCTGCGCATCTCCCACACAGACCATCTGGGTCTGGGGGGCAAACTGAGCAGAATTGGAGTCGTCCATGGCTGTATCGATGGGCAGCACCCCACGTCCCTGTTTGCCTGTCGACTCCGCAACCAATTGTTCGATCCAGGCGGTGAGTCCCCAGCGGTGACTCGTGCGCTCTTCAACCAGGAGGGCATAGCACTCGGGGAGCGACGCGGCGATCGCGGAGGCAAGCATGAGCCCTGGATTGGTAGGGGAGTCATCACGCAAATGGGTACGGCACCGCAGCGCATCCTCAATAAGCGTGTCGGTGTCTGCTCCGATCAACACGGCTGGCACCAGCCCGAATGCGGTGAATACCGAGAAGCGACCGCCAACGTGAGGATCGGCAAGCACGACCTCATATCCCTCGGCCGAACGCTCGCTCAGCGGCGAGCCGGGGTCGGTGATAAAAATAATGTGCTCATGTGGCTGGTAGCCTTGGCGGCGAAACTCTGCTTCAAAGGCCTCGAGTTGCGTGAGCGTCTCGATAGTTGAACCAGATTTTGACGAGACAATCACCCCGACAGACCTCAGGTCACCGGCGAGTGCACGCTCGACTTCGGCAGGATGCGTGGAGTCAAGCACCGTCAACGGGCGCTCGGCAGCACTCGCAAGGACCTCGGGGCCAAGGCTCGAACCACCCATGCCGCACAACACAAATTTCGTGATCCCGCGTGCATGAAGTCGTTCGCGGAGGCTCACTGCGTCGCGGATTACGTCGCGTGCCTGAACGGGAGAATCAACCCATCCCATCCGAACTTGTGCCTCACGTTCGGCTGCTTTACCCCAGAGCGTGAAGTCGTGAGCAAACAGTCGGGATGCAAACCGCCGGCTAATGAGGCGGTTGAGCAACGGCGCCGCCAGATCATTCAGTGTCGGATCAACACATACCTGCACCATGTGCTTCTTTTCTACTTTTCTACGAGCTGTTGGCTGACGGTTTCGAGGAGTTCAGACCATGATGCTTGAAACTTGGTGAGGCCCTCTTGCTCAAGCTGATCGGTGACTTCCTGGTAATCAATGCCGAGGCCATCCAACCGGTTCCAGATCAAGTCACTCGCGCGATAGTTCGCGGTAATCGTGTCACCACGGGTGCTCCCGTGATCGGCAAAGGCGCGCAAGGTCTGTTCGGGCATTGTGTTCACCACGTTGTCAGCGACCAGTTCCGACACATAGATTGTGTCGGGCAAGCTCGGATCCTTCACTCCGGTTGATGCCCAGAGCGGACGCTGGATATTCGCACCGTGTGCGAGCAACGCCGCGGCACGCTCAGAGGAGAACGCCTGTTCAAACGCTTCGTAGGCCAGGCGAGCTCCGCTGATACCCGCCTGACCACAGAGTTCATGTGCTTCAGCAGTTCCGAGCTCGCGGAGTTTCGAGTCAACCAAACTATCAACTCGGGAGATGAAGAACGATGCGACGGAATGGATCCCTGAAAGGTCATGGCCAGCCACACGCGCCCGCTCAAGTCCGGTGAGGTACGCAGTGATCACTTCTCGGTAGCGTGGCACGCTAAAGATCAGGGTGACATTGACACTGATTCCAGCCGCGATCGTGTCGGCGTTTGCGCTCAATCCCTCGCGTGTTGCCGGAATTTTGATCATGGCGTTGGGTCGATCGACCTGCTGCCACAGAACCTTGGCCTGTGCTGCAGTCGCATCTGCATCGTGGGCGAGCTCGGGGGATACCTCGATGGATACACGACCGTCTATGCCTTGTGAGGCGGCGTAGACCTCGGAGAATACGTCACATGCATCAGCAACGTCAGCACACATCAAGCGGAAGACCGTCTCCTCGACTCCTGCGCCGTCAGCAGCCGCCCGGGAAATAGCGTCGGAATAGCCTGAGCCGGCCCCAATAGCTTGTGCGAAAATCGAGGGGTTTGTGGTCACGCCAACCACCGAGTAGTCGGCGATAAGCGTTGACAGGCTACCGCTGTCAATGCGATCTCTCGAGAGATCGTCGAACCAAATGCTCACACCTGCGGCCTGTAATGCCTCGGTACGCGAGTTTGCCATGGACAGATTCCTCTCTACGGCTCTCGATGGAGACTAGCTCGCCAACGATTCCTTTGCCGCATCTACCACGGCATTCGCCGTGATTCCATACTGGGTGAACATGGTGGCAGCGTCAGCGGAAGCGCCAAACTGTTCGATGCTGACCGAACGACCGCGATCGCCCACCCATTCGCGCCATCCGAGGGCGATGCCTGCCTCAACGCTGACCCGCGCGGTCACCTTGGAAGGAAGCACTGATTCTCGGTACTCAGCCGGTTGTTCAGCGAACCATTCGACACAGGGGACCGATACGACCCGTGCGCCGATTCCCTCAGCTGAAAGCTGATCTCTGGCCTCAAGAGCGAGCTGCACCTCGCTGCCTGTCGCAATCAGAATCACGTCAAGATCGTTCGTAGGGGAGTCTGCAAGCACATATGCGCCCCTTCGAACTCCTTCTGCAGAAGCACAGAGGTCACCGTGTGCATCACCAGAAGATCGAGCAAACACCGGCACATTCTGGCGAGTGAGCGCAATGCCAGTTGGGCCACCGTGACGGGTGAGGATCTCATGCCACGCAACCGAGACTTCATTTGCGTCGGCAGGACGTACGAGAGCCAGATTCGGGATCGCTCGCAGAGATGCTAGGTGTTCAACTGGCTGATGCGTCGGGCCGTCTTCCCCGAGCCCAATAGAATCGTGGGTCCACACAAAGATGCTTGGAATGTTCATAAGCGCTGCCAGGCGAACAGCTGGACGCATGTAATCAGCGAATTGCAGAAAGGTGCCGCCATAGCTGCGAGTCTTTCCGTGCAGCTGAATGCCGTTGAGGATCGCAGCCATTGCGTGTTCACGAATGCCGAAGTGAAGCACTCGGCCGTATGCGTTGCCGGTCCAGCTGCTTGTGGAACGACGCACCGGAACAAATGAGGCCGCGCCATCGATGGTGGTGTTGTTGGAACCAGCAAGGTCAGCTGAACCACCCCAGAGTTCTGGCATCAGTGGGGCAAGCGCATTGAGCACCTTGCCTGATGCGGCACGAGTGGCCACACTCGTGCCTGCCACAAACGCGGGCAACGCCGCTTCTGCGCCTTCGGGGAGCTCTTCGCGTTCGAGCCGGTCAAACAGGGCCAGTGCTTCGGGGCGCCCTTGAGCCCACTGATCGAACTGCTGCTGCCACTCCGCACGAGCCGCAGAGGCCCGTGCCTGCAGTGATCTCGTGTGTTCAATGACCTCGGGAGCAACCACAAAATGCTGATCTGGATCGAAATCAAGTTCGCGTTTGAGCGAAGCGAGTTCGTCTGCACCGAGTGCCGAACCGTGAATGCCGCCGGTGTTCTGCTTCCCTGGTGAGGGCCAACCGATGATGGTCTTGAGAATGATCATCGATGGTCGAGCACGGTCAGCCTGGGCTTCGAGTATCGCGCGGTAGAGCTCGTGCACGTCTTCCGTGTATCCGTCGGGCTTGCGCCAGTCGACCTCGATAACCTGCCAACCGTACGCTTCGTATCGCTGAGCGACATCTTCGGAGAATGAGATGTCGGTGTCATCTTCAATGGAGATCTGGTTGGAATCGTAGATTGCAATGAGATTGCCGAGCTCCTGATGCCCAGCAAGCGAGGAAGCCTCAGCGGTGACGCCCTCTTGCAAATCGCCGTCGCCAGCGATCACATAGGTGAAGTGATCAAACGCGCTCTCTCCATCCGGAGATTTCGGATCGAACAGCCCGCGTTCGTACCGTTGTGCATATGCAAAGCCAACCGCTGAAGCGAGCCCCTGTCCGAGCGGCCCTGTGGTGATTTCGACTCCGTCGGTGTGCCCGTACTCAGGGTGACCTGGCGTCTTTGAGCCCCAAGTGCGCAGCGATTCGATGTCGCCCAGTTCGAGCCCAAACCCACCAAGGTAGAGCTGTACATATTGGGTGAGAGAGCTGTGGCCGACGGAGAGGATGAACCGATCACGGCCCACCCAGTTGGGGTCTGATGGGTCGTGGCGCATGACTTTCTGGTAGAGCAAGTACGCGACAGGCGCGAGGCTAATCGCTGTTCCCGGGTGGCCATTGCCGACTTTTTCTACCGCATCTGCCGCAAGCACTCGAGCGGTATCAACCGCCCGACGATCAAGCTCTTCCCACTGCAGTTCGTTGCCCACGTACCGGCCTCTCTAAAGTCTTCTTGTCGCGTGAGTGCTCGTTGACGAGCATCACAGCTAAGCCTATCGCGCGAGCAGGTAGCATAGAGATGATGTCTACCGATACTCTCACCACCAATTCAACGGTTTCTCACCCTGAGAAGCTGGGTTTTTGGCGAACGGTGAAGGCGTACGTTTCACTGACGAAGCCTCGCGTCATGGAGCTGTTGCTCGTGGTGACCGTTCCCGCGATGATTCTCGCTCAGCAGGGGCTGCCAAATCTGTGGCTTGTGCTTGCCACCTTGCTCGGTGGTGCCATGAGCGCCGGCTCCGCGGGAGCGTTTAACTGCTATCTCGATCGTGACATGGATCGAAAGATGAAGCGCACCGCGAACCGACCGCTTGTCACGGGTGAAATTAGCGACCGGAACGCCCTGATCTTTTCATGGGTGCTGGGTGGGCTCTCTGTGGCCTGGCTGTGGCTCACGACGAACTGGCTGGCAGCAGCGCTCTCTGCCGCTGCAATCTTCTTCTATGTGGTGATCTACACGATGGTCCTCAAGCGCCATAGTGAGCAGAACATTATCTGGGGCGGCATCGCCGGATGTTTCCCGGTACTGATTGGCTGGGCCGCAGTGACGGGCTCACTTGACTGGCCCGCGTGGATCTTCTTCCTCGTTATTTTCTTGTGGACGCCGCCACACTACTGGCCGCTCTCAATGAAGTACCGCAATGACTACGCGAACGCCGGGGTGCCGATGCTCGGCGTCGTTCGAGGTCGCGTGACCGTGGGGCTGCAGATCATTCTTTACACATGGGCAACGGTTGTTTCCAGCTTGCTGCTCATCCCCGTCGCCCACATGGGCATCGTCTACACGGTGGTTGCGATCCTGAGCGGTGGCTACTTCATCTTCGAAGCGCATCGCCTGTACGGCTCGGCTATTCGAGGCCAAGAGGGCAGCCCGATGCGAGTCTTCCATGGCTCAATCAGCTATCTCTCGCTGCTCTCGCTCGCGATTGCAGTTGACCCACTGCTGCCGTTCTAGTCGCGCTTTTCTTCTGCTTCGACGCCGAGACGGTCTAGTGGGCGTGGCTCACTGGCCGCTTCAGCCGAAGCACAACGACGGTCATGGCCGCTGCAGTGAGTGATGCAAGTACCATGTGCACACCGACAGCAAACGGCGGCAGACCGTTGCGTGCCTGGTAGACCCCCACCACAATTTGGACAATGAGCGAAGCGAGCAGCGCGAAGGTCCAACGCAGGGTGCGAAACTTCGCGATTACGGCCCAGACCACCAACGTTACGGTGAGCGCAAGGGCGATATAGCCGGGCCACGCGTGGTAGTGGGAGAGCAGGGTCGCGTCAAAGCCATCGCGCACCACGTTTTCGTCGCCCGAGTGAGGCCCTGCGCCGGTGGTAAGCACGCCAATGAGGATGGTGACGGCCATGGCGACGGTGGTGAGGTGAGTAACCGCCAGGTACGGCACGGTGACTGCACGCTCGCGCAATCCAGGTTGTTCGTACAAGCGAACCAGGAAGGCAGCCGCAATGCAGACGATGACCAGTGAGATCACATAGTGCACACCGACGAGGTTTGCGTTGAGATGCATCCACACCACAAATCCGCCGATGAGGGCTTGCAGCGCAACCAGACCAAGTACGATGCCGCTGATGACCGGCAAGTCGCGACGCTGGTGGCGAACACGGAGACTCAGAACGAACACGATGATGGCAGCGAGAAGGAGCGGCCCACTAATGGTGCGGTTGCCAAACTCGATGATCCCGTGGACGCCCATCTCGGGAGTCGTAATCAATGAGTCCGCGGTGCACAGCGGCCACTCGGTGCATCCGAGCCCCGAGCCGGTGAGTCGAACCGCGCCACCAGTCGCGATAATCACCACGTTCAGGACAAACGAGACCCATGCGAACACGCGAAGTGCTCGTGGTGCACGGAACCCTGTCTGGGTGGTGGGGAAATTCGACAACTGGTGCTCCTCTCAAGCCCTTCCCTCTACTTCGCTGAGAGCGCATGGCGCGCCATTCCCCATTTACTCTGGAGTCTGTAGAATAGGAAGCTGTGGTTGCGTCGGCTGAAGCCAAAATTCGGAGCTGTGTGCAGCAACCGCCTCACACACTCGATGTTGGTTTCTTCCGACGCCCAGAATACTGCACCGCTGCATGAACGAGATGTGCACTCGGCTTTCGCGTGCGCAACGTTGATTGAGCGCAAAGACAAATGAGGGATGACACGATGCCTGAAGTGCTGATTGACCGCCCAGAGCTCGAAGGGCTGGGGGTGTACGAATTTGGCTGGCACGACCAAGATTCCGCCGGTGAAACCGCTGAACGTGGCCTGAGCGAGAAGGTCGTTCGCAACATTTCTCGTCTGAAAGACGAGCCAGAGTGGATGCTCGAGCGTCGCTTGAAAGCGCTGCAAATTTTCGAACGCAAACCGATGCCGACGTTCGGTGCCGACCTCAGCGATATCGATTTCGACAACATCAAGTACTTCGTGCGCTCGACTGAGAAGCAGGCCACCTCGTGGGAAGAACTGCCAGAAGAGATCAAGAACACCTACGAGCGACTCGGCATCCCCGAGGCTGAGCGCCAGCGGCTCGTCGCCGGTGTCGCAGCCCAGTACGAGTCTGAGGTCGTGTATCACCAAATTCGTGAGGACCTGGAAGAGCAGGGTGTCATCTTTATGGACACCGACACCGCGTTGAAGGAACATCCGGAGTTTTTCAAGGAGTACTTCGGCACCGTGATTCCTTCTGGCGACAACAAGTTTGCTGCCTTGAACACTGCAGTGTGGTCTGGTGGTTCGTTTGTCTATGTGCCGAAGGGTGTGCATGTGGAGATTCCATTGCAGGCATACTTCCGCTTCAACACCGAGAACATGGGCCAGTTTGAGCGCACGCTGATCATCGCTGATGAGGGCAGCTATGTGCACTACATCGAGGGTTGCACCGCACCCATCTATAAATCGGACTCACTACACTCGGCCAATGTTGAGATTATCGTGAAGAAGAACGCCCGCGTGCGTTACACGACGATTCAGAACTGGTCGAACAACGTCTACAATCTCGTCACCAAGGGTGCCATGGCAGAAGAGGGCGCGACGATGGAGTGGGTTGATGGCAACATCGGTTCGAAGGTCACTATGAAGTACCCTTCGATCTACCTGACTGGTGAACATGCCAAGGGTGAAACCCTGTCTGTTGCGTTTGCTGGCCCAGGTCAGCACCAGGATGCTGGCGCCAAGATGATTCACATGGCACCGCACACAAAGTCGTCGATTCTTTCAAAGTCGATTGCGCGTGGGGGAGGCCGCACCGGCTACCGCGGTGAGGTTCGCATCGACGCCGCAGCTCATCACTCCGCAAACTCGGTGGTGTGTGATGCGTTGCTCGTAGATCGCATTTCGCGAAGTGATACCTACCCCGCGATCGACATTCGTACCGATGACGCCGAGCTTGGCCACGAGGCGACGGTCTCTCGCGTCAGCGAGGAACAGCTGTTTTATCTGATGAGCCGCGGGCTCGCAGAGGAAGAAGCAATGGCGATGATCGTTCGCGGGTTCATTGAGCCGATTGCTCGTGAGCTGCCGATGGAATACGCACTCGAGTTGAACAAGCTCATTGAGATGGGCATGGAAGGATCTGTCGGATAATGTCGCTTACTGAAAGCACTGAAACGGCGCAGCACGGTTTCAAGGCTCATTCCGATGGCGGCTGGGATGCTGATGCGGCAGCACGGGGCGTACCCGTTCAGACGCGAAGTGCACGGTTCACCTCGACCAGCCGTGATGATTTCGAGAAGGTCATTGGCCGCGAGGCACAGTGGAAGTTTGCCCCCGTTGCGAAACTCGAGTCATTGCTCAACGGTGACTTGAACGGTGAACGAGTACCGATGACCGTTGCCGAGGTACCTGGTGTGTCGAGCGATTGGATCGCGATTGACGATGCTCGGGTCGGCCGCGCAGGCCTTCCCGAAGAGCGTGCTGCGGCAGCCGCATGGACCGCCGCCACCGAAGCCCATCTGGTAACGGTGGCGTCTGAAGAATCCGTGACGGTAACCGTCAGCCGCTCAGCACTCGGCAACACGCCACGAGCTGGGCACACGATTATCGAAGCATTGCCGAATGCACGCGGTGTTGTGATTCTTGAGAACACGGGCGAAGCACACCTCACCGAGAATCTTGAGATTGTCGTGGGAGACGGCGCACATCTCACGGTCGTGAGTGTGCAGCAGTGGGCAGACTCTGCAGTGCACCTCGCAAGTCATCATGCAACCGTGGGACGCGACGGATCGCTGAAACATGTGCTGGTCTCACTCGGTGGTGAGGTGGTGCGTATCAACCCATCAATTCACCTCGACCAAGAGGGCGCCAATGGCGAGGCCTATGGTGCCTACTTCGCCGACGCAGGCCAGCATCTCGAACAGCAGGTTTTCCTGGACCATAACGCACCCCACACCCGCAGCCGGGTCACCTATAAGGGTGCGCTGCAGGGCGAGGGTGCACGAACCGTCTGGATCGGCGATGTGTTGATCCGTCGGAATGCAACAGGCACTGACAGCTACGAGCAGAACCGAAACCTGGTGCTCAGCGAGGGCACCCGTGCCGACTCAATTCCGAACCTTGAAATTGAAACGGGCGACATCGAAGGCGCC